>JBGAWT010000137.1:0-9468 GCA_044227445.1 Bdellovibrionia bacterium
GCTCCGAAATGGATTTCAGGACGCGATGGCCTACCGAGTGGAGTTCATCTTTGAGATCGCTAGCGCCGCTTTAATCCCCGCGGCCATCCAATGGGTGCTCTGGTACGCGCTCTACAAGACTGGCGGCAATACGGAGATCGCAGGTTACACCTACGAGCAGATGATCCAGTACACCTGGATGAGCATCCTGTTTAGCCAAGTTCGCGGCGGCGACCACGACTTTGAGCTCGTCGAGATGATCCGAAGCGGAAGCCTGAGCAACTACTTACTGAAGCCCATGGGCGCCGTGGAGTTCGTCTACATCCGTGGCGTTGCCGCTCGCTTGCTCGTCACAGGCGTTTGCTTGGTGCTGGGTTTGGGCCTCTCCTTGGCGTTGGGGCATTCTCCCGTGCGGCTAATCGCAGCCATGGGCATGGCCTTGATGGGAAACATCATTCACTACCAATTCGGTGCCGTGCTCGCCACGGCGTCCTTTTATTGGGAAGAGTCCTATAGCGTCCTGATGATCAAGAACATGGTCGTGAGCATCCTCTCAGGCGAGTTGATCCCGCTGAGCATGTTCCCTAAGAACATGGAATGGATTTGGAAGTCCACGCCCTTCTATCTGTATGTCTATGGCCCTACCCAGTTTGCTTTGGGCAATTGGAGCGTCACTGAGTTCGCTCAAGCGGTCGCCGTGGCGACCGGTTGGATGATCGGGCTTTGGATCGCCATCCGAGTGTCTTGGGGCGTCGGTAAACATCGCTATTTGAGTCTCGGGGGCTAGAGCATGTCTATCGCACGTTATGCTCGAGTTTGGGGAGTGCAGCTTAAGAACAACTTCGTTCGCGAAGCCGTCTACCGCACCAACTTCCTCATGACGTTGATCACCGACTTGGTGTGGGTGTTAGTGGAGCTCTCCTTGTTCGCCGTGATCTACGCCAACGTGCCCACGATCGGCGGATGGACCAAGGAGCAGACGTACTTCTTCCTGGGGATCTTCTTTGCCTCGGACGCACTATTCACGATTCTGTTCATGCGAAACTTTTGGCAGTTCAACGATCTCGTCAATCACGGCGAGCTCGATATCCTACTGACCAAGCCTGTGCATCCCCTGTTCTTGTCTTTGACTCGTTGGATGAACCTGACTTCGGTTTTCAATTTCGGAGCGGGCCTAGCAGTCGCATGGATGTACGCGGGGCCCGCCGGATTCGAAGGCGGTCTGCGTTGGGGGCTTTTGGTTTTTTGGCTCTTGATCGGTTGCGCGGTCGCTGTGCTTTTGCGACTGGCATTTTCGGTCATCGTGTTTTGGTCGGACCGAGGCTGGGCGTTCTCGCGCCTGTACTACCAGTTCTTCGCTTTCGCCACGAAGCCCGATGTTCTGTACCCACCCGTGATTCGATTTTTGATTCGCACCGCTCTGCCGTTTGCGTTCATCGGGAGTGTGCCCGCGCGAGCGCTTCTCGTCGGACTCGAATCGAAGAGTACGCCCTGCTCGTAGGAGTCATCGGTCATTTGGCTGCTCGATGGCATCCTTGGAACAGAGGAATGCGTCGCTATCAGAGTGCGAGTTCGTAGATTTTATATCGCCGGGCAAGCAACGACGACATTCTCCTTTATCGATACACATAAAAAGTTGGCCACGGCGACCACTCTCCCTTGCAGGTTCTTGCCCGTGTGGTTTTTTGAGAAATTGAGTGAGTATTTGTCGCGCCCGCCGAAGACAGGAGTCTGAGGCGTGTGACCGTCCATTGGACGGCCGTGGAGCACGACGCTCCACGGAACGGATGGCGCCTCCCAAGCGACATAGGACACGACGTCCGGTACTCAGGCAATTTTTCAAAAAACCATTTGCGCAAAAAAACTCAGGGCATACAATCGAGGCGAAATTGGATTTCACATCTGCCATCAAGGAGGGCAATCGAAATGGCTTCATTCCGTGAGATGTGCTTCACGCCCGCAGAATTTGCGGCTGTCGCACGACTAGACCGAGCGCTGATCCCAGTGCTCGAAGAGAGCGGTCTTCTTCACACCATCAAACGCAAAGTCGGCAACGTCGATCGTAAAATGATCACGTTAGAAGACATGCAAAACTACTTCCGCGCACTGAGAGAATCGAGCCAAGGCGAGGGAGCTATTGCTGCAGGCCTTCCGATTCCGATCGAAGTCGCTCAGAAGATGGGAATAGAATCGGTCGCCGCGGCGACCGGATTTATCCCTGCAACCCCTGCCCGTAAAGTCCAGATGTTCTACAACATCAAAGGCGGTACGGGAAAATCGACGCTCACCGCTCAATACGTCATGCGCGCTGCGATGATGGGATTGAACGTCCTGGCCATTGACTTAGACGGCCAAGGCCACCTCACGGTGAACCTCGACATCTTGGACGGCCATGAGCGCCCGACGGTCTACGACGTTTTGATCAACGACTTGCCGCTGGAGCAAGCCATCACGAACGTCGCCCCTGGACTCGATCTCGTGCCTGCCAACTTGGGCTTGTGCAATATCGAGATCCCGCTCAATCAAAAGACGCGTCGTGAATACAGGCTCTCGGAAGCGATCGCTAAGATCGCTGATCGCTACGATCTGATCGTGGCGGACACCAATCCGGCGGCCTCTATTCTCAACGGCTCCATGCTCGTAGCGGCCAATCTCGTGAACGTTGTTTGCGCGACCAACCCGCTTTCGTTTCACGGAATGTCGCTCGTGATGGAAACGATCGAGGAGATGAAGCGTGAATTCAGACGCGAGCTCGATGTGAAGATCATCCCGAATCTCTACGACAATCGTGAAGTCATCAGCCAAGAAGTGCTGGGCGAGCTTCAGTCGCAGTTCGAGGGCATCTGCACCAAAGCCGTCATCAACCGTAGCGCGGACCTCAATGAGGCCACCAAGCGGCGGACGACGGTCTGGGACGTCAACTCCAAGGGTGTTGCAGCTCAAGATCTCAATACGCTCACTCATGAGCTCGTTTACTCGCTCTAAGGAAAGAGAGAAAAGATCATGGAAGAGAAAGAAAATTCGAAGATCAAGACCAGACAGGGAAGCGGCTACTTAAAACAGCTGTATTCCACCGCCCGCTCAACCCAAGGAGCAACCCACTCGCACCTAAGGAACCTCACCACTTTTTTGGTGAACTTCATTCCGACGGACAAGATCGATGCGTCCGAACTGCAAGTTCGTACGCACTTCGATGACTCCGAGATCACCGCTCTCGCACACTCGGTTAAAGAACACGGCGTTCTGCAACCCATCTTGGTGGTGCAAGACGGCGATCGGTACAAGGTCATCGCCGGCGAGCGACGCTTAAGGGCGTCTAAACTCGCAGGCCTGGAGCGCATTCCGGCTCGCGTGCTCTCGACGGATGATAAGGCCACGCACGAGATCGCGCTTCGCGAAAACTTGGATCGCGTGGACCTGCACCCGATTGAAGAGGGCGAAGGCTACGTCTCGTTGCTCGAAGCGCAGTCCTATACGAGCCACGATGCGATCGCCAAGTCCTTCGGGAAGCCCAAGTCACGCATCACCGAGTGCATCGGCTTCACCAAGCTTCCGGATCTCACGAAAGAAGAGCTCCTGAAGCATGGCGTCAAAAACCGTGCGCTCCTCAGGCAACTGCTTTCGATGCCGATCGACCAGCACATGGCGGTGATCGAAGAAGCCACTCGCAAAGAAGAAGTCGTACTTCTCTCTGCCGCAGCGGCTTCGGCGGCGGCGGCCACTGGTGAAGCTGCTGCTGCTCCAGCCACAAAAGTTGCAGCAAAGGCATTCACCTACGAGCGCGACGATAAGGGCATCAAGGTACCTAGCTTTAGGTGGAAAAAAACAGAAGGCGCCGAGAAGCTCAAAGCTTACATCGACGCCCTCTATAAATTGATCGCGGAACTGGAGCCGCAGATTAACGATCGTTAATCTGATTGAGGTTCACGCCGATGATGGGCCAGTCCTTGAAATCGCGCGTGCTGCTGAGCTTTGCCAGGTAATCCTTGATAGTGATTTCCTGGACCCGAGATTTCGAAGAGGAGGCATGGCGAAGGTACACCGTGCCTCCTTTTCGAATCAAAAGACCCTGATGCGAGATCAAGACGTCTTTCTTGGCGTGGTTGCCATGGACAAAGTTTACGATCGTCCCGTTGGTGACCTTGGTCGAAGCCTTCGTTAGATCCTTCAAAGTAATATAATTCACAGTCACATGAACCGGCTTGGCCCAGGACTTCTCCGCAGCCGATGCTAGGTTGCGCTGAACCTTTCCGCTCTCGATCTGCTTGGCCAACCATTGAACGCGGTTCAGTTCCTTGGACTCTGCCAATACTTTGACACCTGCTGCTTTGGCGATTTCGGTCGTGATGTCCTTAAGCACTCCGTTACGGGAGTTGTTGGGAATCCAATCCGCTTCAGGAAAGTGGTTTCGATCCATGAACGTCGCATGGGATTTGCGATAACGAATCTCGATCAAGCGGTTATAAAAATCATCGCTCGATTTAGATCGCGTCAAAGCGGCGATCGTCTCGACATAAGTCGTGCAATCAAATTTTCCGGGCATCAATGGTGCTGAGTCTTCGATCGTGCGGCCTTCGACAAGCTTAGCCATCACGCCTTTGCCATTTTGCTCGTTCATCACGAATTGGCTCCAATACGCGATGCGGTCCGCCATGGGCATCTCAGAAGCACGAGCGAACTCACTGGTCAAAACGCCTTCGCTCTTAGCAGGAGCCGTCGTTTCCGTTTTGGTCGTTTGGGTGCGCGCGACTTCGTGCGTCGTTTCTTGGCGAGCCGTAGTCTGTTGCGTCGTGTTGGACGAGCGCTGAACGAAGTAAACAACTGTTGCCACAGCTAGCGCTGCGCCTACTCCCCAAAGACCTACGACCTCTGGCCTGCGCCAAAGGATCGTCTTGGGATTCGGGCGACGAGAAGCGACGCGCGCCGAAGCTTTGACTAGTTTTCGATGCGACGCCTTCTTCACGAGTTTGCGTACGGGCTTCTTAACCTTTCGAGAGGACAAAACCTTCTTGGTCTTTTTCTTCGCGCGTGTGGCCATTTTTGGAATCACCTCAATGAAGATATCGGAAGGCTACCTCCGGAATTGAGAGGGATTTTTTTGACGGAGCGGAATAAACTGAACATATGCGCTGGCTTCCCTTGATCGCCGTAGTAGCTTCGACGAGTTGCACAACCGTCACGCTCAAGGAGCTTTATGATCAAGCTCCCTTGCCGCGTCGCGATGAGTTCATGGCTTTGTATCCCGATCTCAATGCGGAGCAGCGAAAAGAGTTCCTTACCAAGTCTGACACGCCGGCCATCGAGCTCCTTCATGCCTGGAATATCGATCGCACTCAGGTGCTAGCCAGTCCCCGTGTGGCCTGGCCAATCCAGCTCGTGGTGGAAACGGATGCCAAGCTTCCCATCAAAGATGGTCGTAAGACTCAGATGCGCGCCTATTTGGAGTACCCCGATCGACGCAAAATCGAAGTCACGGAGCATGTTGCATGGAAAGCGCAGCCAGCGCTTGTCGAGATCGACAAGAAGGGCAAGCTCACCTACGACTGCGTTCGAGGCGAAGCGCGAGTCAAAGCCGACTTCTTAGGAGAGCGCGCCGCGGAGCTTCCACTACCGATGGAAAAACCTATCCGCAGCATCGAAGTAGGACTAGCCGGCGGATCTCAGGTCATCTCGCAAGACGAATTTTTGACACTCCAGCTTCGCGCTTACTGCACGGATGGGACGATTAGCGATGTGACGTGTCAGGCCGAATGGAAGCTTCCTGAGGGACTCGGCCGCCTGGGATCCTGCGGATACCTGCAGGTCTACTCCAAGCAGTACCTCAACGAAGGAGCATTTCCCGTTACGGGATCCTACGGCGGGAAGTCACAAACAAATAACGTTCACTTCTCGGTCAGGCAAACGCGCTAGATCAAGCTTCCACGAACGAAGAGGCGAATCGCTTTGCGAGTCTTCGTGTTCAGGAAAATGACCGAATGAAAAGCTCGGTGCTTGCGCTTGCGGACTTCCAAAAGTTTACCCGTCGTATGGATCGTCACGAGCGACTTCTCAGCGCCCATTTCACCGATCAACTGACCCAAGCCGCTTTCTAACTGCGCGAGGATATCGGCATCTCGAGGGCTGGTCACGACTGCGTCGCCCAAAAGCATAGCTGACGATCTAATTTCTCCCTTGGAGAAAGGCCTGCTCACCGACGTATACGAAGGCTCCGGATTTCGAATCGGAATATTAGCTTCGAATACTGCCTTGAAGTTGTCCTGACCGAGCATGGAAAGTGAGTCAAGCGACACGGACTCGGGGAAAGTGCCGACATCGACTTTGATTAAGCCTGGAAAGTTATCCGAGATCGTCAGGTCAGCCCATTCGTCATTGAGCTTCTCAGCCATTTTTCTGAGCTTGTTGCGAGCAGGGAGGCTGTCAAAAGCGAAGGGTTCGGGAGCGGCTTCAACTTCTGTAGCGGGGATCTTGGAGTCCCGACCTACAATCTTGAGATTGCTGATGGTCAATGAAGCTTGAATCCCAGGAGGACCGCCGAAGCAACCAATCGCCCGGTAGGTGCCCGTGCAAGTCAGAACGTCATCCTTGGGAATATCATTAAACATGGTGTTATCGCGAATGAGCTTGATAGAGCCGCTAAAGCTCTCGTGCTGGAAATAAAAGTTATCAAGTAACGTCTCACAGGTGGCTACCACCTGAGCTGTCTTCGCCTGGTGATTGAGCTCCAACTTGATGAGTCGATTGGATACACCCGCGTAAGCAGACGAGATCGCGCAAAAAGCGGCTATTGGCGCAAGAAAAGCCCGAAAAGACATAGCGGTACCTCTTTTAGGCAGCAGCTACACAGCTGTCCCAAAGTGGTCAAGCGATTTTTGACGCGTAGAGTCAATATATCTAGGCGGTCTTAACCTTGGCCTTAGAAAGCACGAGCGCCACGGTCTTTTCCTGGCGAACGCGGAAGTCCAGGTCGTCTTTGCGAGCTGGGTTCTTCTCATAGAATTCCTTGAGCTTGGTGACTTCGACTTGCATGCTCTTGGCCAAGCGCTCCATCTCCAGATCGATTTCCTCGTGGGAGACCGAGACGCTTTCCTTCTTGGCGATCGCATCGAGCAAGAGGCTTGCGCGAACCTGAGATTCGGCCTTCTTCTTGAGCGACTCGAGGTCCGACATGATCATCTGCTGGATGAGGTTGTCATCCGCGCCTTGGCGCTTGAGCTCTTCGCCCAAGTCCTGAGCAAGAGCGCGCATCTGGCTGTCGATCAAGGCCTGAGGGCAATCAAAAGGGTTCTTTTGGATCAGAGCGTCCAGGAGATCCGAGCGCAGCTTGCGTTCGGCTTGTTCCTTGCGCTCTTCGGCTAGTATCTCCCGAGCCTTCGCCTTGAGTGCGGAGACCGAATCATGGCCCAGCTGCTTAGCGAAATCGTCGTTGAGCTCAGGAAGCTTCTTTTCCTTCACTTCGTTGACGCTCACCGAGAACTCGGCTTCTTTGCCAGCGAGGGTGGTTTCGAAATAATCCTTAGGAAACGGGATGCGGAAGGTCTTGGACTCACCGGAGCGCATACCTTCAAGATTTTCTTCGAATCCAGGAATCAGGGCGCCCGAACCGATCTCGATAACGCGAGAGCCTTTCATGCCTTCGCGCTTCTCGACGCCAGAGTCGGTCACGACTCCGCCATCAAATGCGACATCCACATGATCGCCCTTGCGAATCGGGCGGCTCGTGGCGGAACCGTCAGCTCCTACGAGGCCTGCCGATGCAGGAATCAGCTCGGCGTGCGAATCGACGATCCCGGTGACGACCTTCTCGACGTCTTCGTCAGTCACGGGCTTGTCTTCTTGAGTCAGCGCGATGCCGGCAAAGCTTTTGACTTCGACTTCGGGCATGACTTCAACCGTGGCGATGTAAGTGAGGTCCTTGTCTTCTTGAACGCCGTGATCGTGCGCGCCTTCGCCATGCTGATGCTCGGGAGACTCGATCTTGGGGCTGCCGATGGCTTGAATGGAGTTTTCTTTGAGGGCTTGATTGAGCGAATCTTCAACCAGGTCATGGTACACGCGATGCTTCACGTCGCTGCCGTAGTGCTGCTTAATAACGGTGATAGGAGCCTGACCCGGGCGGAAACCCTTAAGGTTGGACTGAGCCTGAAGCTGCACGAGGCTTTTTTGGATGCGCTCGTTAACGACGGTTGCGGGAACCCGCACAGTCAATTTGCGTGAAACTTTGGAAGAATTCTCAACTTGGACGTTTAATTGCATAGGGGCGTGGTTCTAGCTAAGGAGAGTGGCAGTGTCAACCATTCAAACCGCTGCTAGGCTCGTACCATACCTGCTCCAGCCATAGCCCCTGAGGGGGCGCGGTCGTCCCCACGGCGGAGCGATCTTGGGTCTCGATAATCGCCGCCAAATCCGATGCCGGGCGCTTGCCCGCCCCAATCTCAAGCAAGGTTCCGGCTAACCCCCTGACCATCTGCTTGAGAAACCCCGAGCCTACGACCCGAAAACGCACGATCTCAAATTCTCCGCTCACCCCCGGAAAGGGAACGGGCTCACGAGTGACTTCGGCCTCAAAAATCCGCCTCACCGTCGAGAGCCCGGGCTTTGCCCCCCTGGCCTGAAAGGGTTTAAAGTCCTGCTCCCCCAAAAGCGCCTGCACCGCCCGGTGCATTGCGCCCACGTCCAGCTCATGCCAGGTCCAAGTGGAGTAGCTACGCCACCCCGGAAGCGCTACAGGTCCCAGCTGAAAGTAGTAGCTGTATTGTTTTTTGGTGGCCGATCGCTGGGCATGGAAATCCTCGGCCACTTCAAACGCTCGAATGGCGCGAATCGACTGCGGCAAGCGCGCGTTGAGTCCCTTAACCAGTCCCTCTGGGGTCCAAGGCTTGCGCTCAAGATGAAAATGAGCGACCTGCCCCACCGCATGGACGCCTGCATCCGTGCGCCCGCTTCCCACGACTGACACACGCTCGCCGGTCAATGCCTCAAGCGAGCCGATGAGAGTATCTTGGACGCTTGGCTTGGGACCCGATTCCGCGCTCTGGCTCTGCCAGCCGCAAAACTCCGTGCCGTCGTAACTGAGGATTACTGCGAACTTCACGAAGGAGGCTCTACCAGAGGCCCGGGCTAAAACTCAAACGCCAAACCACCGGAGATTCCCATGGTGGAATAGCCCACGTCCCCGAAGATGGAGTTCATCATAGCGAACTCCGCCGTGAGGTAGGTGTGCCTGATGCCGGCGCTCTCGTAGGCGCTCCACGCGGCTTTGGAATCCAGGAAGGTCAGCAAGATCATCACCCCACCGGAGAGCTGATACCCAACGGCGTAGGCTGTCTTGGCAGCCAAGCCATCTGAGCGCGCTTCGACAAATCCGTAGGCCGTGCCGGCGGCTGCCACATAGGGCCTGAGGATTCGAAGCAAATTGAAACGATACGAAATCCCCAAAGACAGAGGCACTGCGATGAACGAAAGCTTGGTTAAAGACACCGATCCAATGAG
>JBGAWT010000138.1:0-9067 GCA_044227445.1 Bdellovibrionia bacterium
GAGCGCGGCGTTTGTTCCGTTCTTGCTTCTGACTTCAGACCTTCCAAAAGCAAAGCTCGATGAGTTCAGGCAGCGCTGCTCGAGGCTGGATGGATGGCTCATCAAGCCCTTTCGCGTGGCAGCTTTGGAGCGATCGATTGCGGAGGCCCATCTCAACCGAAGTCGGGCGCTCGATACGATCGTATTTGTCGGTGGACGCGCGCCCCAACCTCTCAAGGACGCGATCGCGGGACAAAAGGGATATCTCTCCCGATGCGTAGAAGCCCAGGGAGAGAACGCTACCCAAATACTGAGCGAGTGCCGTGGACGAGTAGGAGCTTTGGTCTTGGATCCCAAGGGAGTTCAAGATTGGGGCTGGCTCAGCCAATTCAAAGAAAGCGGCGAGGGGCACCTGGCGCCGCTGATCGCCGCGACGCGAGACTCCAAGGAGCTTCTTCCGATACGAGAAGAAATTCATTTTGCGATGGACCGCTCATCGAACACCAAGTTGTGGAGCGAGGTACTGGGGCGAGCTCAAAAGCGCGTCGAGCAATCCTGGCCATTCGACCTGGCGATCAAGCGCGCTAAAGCTGCCATCTACGCCAAAAAGTGGGGTCCAGCTCTCAAGGCCGCGCGCGAGGCAGCGGATCTGGATCCTGGAGATCCGCGAGGGCAGTGCCTCTTGGGGGATGTGCTCAGGCGCAAAGGGGACCCGGACGAAGCGCTCGTTGCGTATCAGCGCGCTATCGAGCTCAACCCTTGTGGGCCGCACGCCTATCTAGGAATTCTGGAGCTGGATTCGGTCTCTGCTTCGCAACAAAGCGAGATCGCGAGGCAAGCGCGCGATTACTGCCCGCACCATGAAGATGTCTTACGAGCGGCCCAAGAGGTTTTGAAAAAAACAGGGGCCGGTTAAATGCTCAGCGTTCTTGTTCCTTTGATCGTCGTGCTGTTTCTCGCGATGGTCATTCAGTCGCTCATGGAAGTCGCGCGCGAGAATGCGCCTTTGGTTCCCTCGACTTGGTTAGGTGAGTCGGATCGCAAGAAGCTTGAGGAGCTCATCGAGCTTCACGGCGCCAACAGCAACGCTTTCTTGGCGATCTATCCTGGTTTTGAATACTTCTGGAGCGAGGGTCGCGAGGGTGTGATCGCTTACGTCAGTCGCGCAGGCGCGTGGGTAGCGGGCGAGCCCCTGGCACCTGCCGATGAGATAGTGGCGCTCATGAAAGCATTCGTGGTTCAAGCCCAGGCGCACGGAAAGAGGGCTGTGTTTGTAGCTGTTCGCGAATCCGTAGCTCTTGCCGCGCGCGAAGCGGGTCTTTCTACTCTTCAGATCGGAAGCGAGCCGCGCTTCGTGTTGGATCGATATCCACCTACGGGAAAGACGTGGAACAATGTCATTCCTGCTGCAGGCCATTTGGAAGAAAAAGGGGCGAAGGTAAGCGAATTTAAGCCCGACGAGTTGGCGCTTGAGCGCCGTCGCGAATTGGATACCGTGCTGAGAGCCTGGCGCGATTCGCGGAAAATGGACTCTCTCTCGTTTTTCAATCAGGTCAGGCCCTGGCTCTATTCGGCGAAAAAACGCTATTTTCTGGTCGAATTTAACGACAAGGTGCAGGCGTTTGTCGCGGCCATCCCCATGCCGGCGGCTGGCGCTTGGTATCTGATTGACCTCATTCGCAGGCCCAATTCGCCTCCAGGATCCACGGAGCTTTTGGCATTGGGGGCGATGAAAGCCATGGGGCAAGCCGGTGTGCGTGAGGTGACGCTGGGAGTGGCGCCTCTTTCGGGATTGAATCGCGTCTCAGAAAATTTGGCGGTCTATCGCGTGATGCGGTTTTTGTACCGGCACGGCGGTGCCTTTTACGGCTTTCGCTCGCTATATGAGTACAAGCACAAATTCGCTCCTACTTCGGAGGAAGCTGTTTTTCTGGTCCACGACGGGCTTGGACTGCGTGGGGTTCTAGGGGTGTTTCGCGCGTTTCTGCCGTCCGGTTTCTTGCGCGCGGGATTCAGCAGCGTGTTTCGAATGATCCGCAGGTTTAGGCTCTCCGATTGGATTAAGGCGCGTCTTGCTCCAACGGTGGTCGTTAAGTCCGTTCCTCCAAGTTGGGGCAGATTGCTGAGGCGTTGCAAATTTACGGCCGCTCTTTTTGTTATCAACATCGCGCTTTATGTTCCGACGACCGACCCCTACGGATTTATCTTTCCGGACGTCGAAGGTGCGTGGGGGTTTTCGTGGGCTTCTTTTCAGGCCCATCCGTTGCGCGCGTTGGTTCTCTCGCCGTTCCTGCATTGGAACTTGGCTCATCTCGGATTTAATCTCGTGATGATGGCGGTGTTCGTCGGGGGACTTGAATACCTAGCGGGTAGCGCGATTGCCGTAATGAGCTATGTGAGCGCGATGGTCTTGGCCAATCCCATTACTGCGTTCGCCCTGATTCGGGGACTCAGCGGGGTATTTGACTCGATCCAGCCCACGGAGATCGACGTGGGCGCTTCGCTCGGGATCATCGGATGCGCCGGCGCGCTTTTATTGATGATTCGGCAGAGGTGGGTTCTCGTCGTGTTTGTGGCGGGCCTATCGTCCATGCAGACGGCTCTCACCGGGGCGTTCATGCCTCTCAATCATTGCGTGGCCCTGCTTATCGGCTTTGCAGCTGGATGGTGGGCGCTCAGAAGTTAGCGTCGCCCGCCCTTTCGTTTTTCGGCAAGTTCAGCTTTGTAATCGATGATGAGCTCCCGAACGTAGGGGTCCATGTCCTTGGGCCACAGATCAGGATTGTCCGGAAGCTGATGGTACCAGAGGAAGTCATTCCTGCTTTCAAGCTGCGTTGGAAGGACGCCCGTCTTCTTCACATGGTGGGAGACGCGCGCTAGCGGGGTCGAGAGATCGACTGGCGGCGCTTGGGGCACTGCTGGAGCTTGTACGGCAGGTTTTATCTCCACGGTTTTTTGCAGTGAGGCCTTGAGGCGTTCTTGTTCGGCGAGCTCGCGCTTCTTTTTAGTTTCGGCGAGCTCTTTCTTATATTCCAAAATAGCGGCGCGTAGATCAGGGTCCATGTTGGCGGGCCATTTCGAAGCGTCATCCGGAAGCGAGTGGTACCACGCAAAGTCCGTTGGGCTTTCGCTTCGATCCGGTAGTCCGCCGTCTTCTTTCACTGCACGAGTGAGCCTGCCGATCGGCGTATTGAGATTGTAATCGGGCTTTGGAGCTGCGGCAGGTCGTGGCTTGGGAGGGCTAGCCCGGGGTGGTGGCGGTAGGATCGGCTTGGACTCCTCGTGCTTGATCGCCTCATGAGGCTTGAGTGCCGCTTTGGAGCGCTCTTTTGCGGCGAGTTCCTCTTGCTTTGTTTCGGCTAGCTCCGTTTTGTAATCGACGATGGCTTCCTTGAGCTGTGGCTTCATCTCGGCAGGCCAGAGCGACGGATCATCCGGAAGCGTGTGGTACCAGAGGAAGACCAGGCGATTCACGGTAATTGTAGGAAGCCCGTCACCGTAGAGCACAGCCCAGGTGGCCTGCTTCATGGGATCTTCCGAAAGCAGAGGTCGAGGTGGGGGCGGGGTTTTTGATGGAAGAGAGATGACAGCTGGTCTGGTTGGGGCTGATTTGGGCGGAGGAGAGTAGTTCCGCTGCGCGTAGTCGAGAAGGGTCTTCCTCAGTTCGGGATGCATTTCCGGCCAGCTTTTTGGGTCTTCGTGGATCAGTTTTCGATAAAACTTATAGGCTGAATCGTCTTGAGAGGGTGTGGGTAGGCCCTTTCCCGTAAGTACGAACTCGGTCAGCCGCGCGAGCGGATTGCCCATGATCCGTTTTGTTTTTGAGTAGTTTTGGAGGGCTTCTCGTACCTTGGGAGGCATTTCTGGCCACCTGGCCTCAGGCCTTCGAAGGATTTGTATGAACCAAGTATAAGCTTGGGAGTCTTCTCTAGCGGTCGGTAGCCCCTTGCCTTCCTCAATTCGTTTTACCACTCTTTCGTAGCCCGAAAGCTCAGAAGCAGGAGCAGGTGCTGCTTGCCCCTTGCTTTCGACATGCTTGATGAGAATGGACGCAACATCTTCGGGCATCTCCGGCCATAGGCTTCTGTCGCGCTTTATGAGGTACCGTACCCACTCGTAAACGCGCGGATTTTCGTTAGAGGTTGGGACTCTACCGAGCTTTTGAATGTAATCGATGGATAGATCGGCGTTGCTAAGCGCACGGGGTGCTCTTGGCGCGCTTGGCTCAGGCGGCAATTTGCTCCTAAGCTCGAGGAGCGCATTTTTTAGATCCTCAGGCACCTTGGTCCAATTTTCTGGAGGGGTCTTGACGAACCTTGAGTACCAAACATAGCTGCCGTCATCTTCTTTTTTGGTCGGCAGGCGTCCGTTCTTGCGGAAAAATTCGATGGTAGCTTGAAGGTTTCCGCCGGTGGTGATGCGCGTTCTTTTGAACTCAAGCAGGATGTTTCGGACCTCATCGGACATTTCTGGCCATGTCGAGGGGTCTTTTTTACAGAGGTTTCGCGCCCACCAATAAACACCCTTGTCATCCATCTGGCTCGGGATCTTGCGGGTCTTTTCAATATAAGCGATGGACGAAGGGGTGAGAGATCGCCTTTTTACTGATGAGTAGTCTTGAAGTGCCTTGTTGAGCTCAGGCTTCATGGGCGGCCATTGTTCGACCGGTTGGTCCACTAGCTTTATGCACCATTGGTAGGCGCTCGTATCGACCGAGGGAGTCGGTAGCATTCCCGTCTTTTCGAGATAGATCGCAGCTCGCTCAGCGGGCGAGATTTTGGACTGCATCGCGAAAATCTGCCGGGCTGCCTCTCTGAGTTTTGCAAGCTGCTGAGCGTGTTCCGCGTCGTTGAGCACGATGGCGCCATCTACGAGATTCCCAAGAGGATCGATTTGCGGTTTTTCGGTCTCTTTTTGACTCTTAGGTTTGAATGCCAGGTCACCCTTGCTTGCAAACGAATCGAGTAGCGCTACTTTTTCTGCGATTTGATCGGAGTCCTTCCAATCGGTGAGCGTGGCGATCTCTATTGAGTCCTTACCGGGGCTCAATCGCGCGACTCTTCCCCAGCGCTGGAGCAACTGCCTGACGCCTAACGTACGATTCAGGTCCACGTAAAGGGACATGTGCGGAAAGTCCACGCCCTCGTCCAATAAGTTGACCGTGATCAAGAAAATTTTCTCGCCTGCGCGCATGCGAGCCTCGACAGAGGCTCGCTGGGATCCTGTGAGGTTGCCGTGGTAGACTTCGAATTTCTTGTCAGGGAAGCGCTGGCTAAAGTATCTAGCCATGCTTTCAGCTTCTTCGATGCTGTTGACTGCGAAGAATCCCGAGTCGTGGCGCTTTAGAAGTGGCGTGAGCCTCTTGGCGAGTGGGTCGTACTGCTCTTTTTTGATGCGAAAATCCGAGCGAGAATTTCCGGGGTCGGCCTTTTCGAAGATGCTCGTGCCGTCCTTGTCAAAAGAGTTGGGATCGATCGCATAGAGCTTTTCAAGCGGTGTGAGCTCACCGACTGCAATCGAATGTTCGAGTTGATCGACGACGCTTCCTACCTCGCGGTCAACGCCGACGCCTTCGGCTTTGTGATCGAGGTAGGCCCAAAAGCTGCGGCCTTCAAAGAGGTCGTTGAAGATCGATTGGATCTTGGCATCGCGATGCACGGGAGTCGCGGTCGCACCCAAAAACTTGGTGTTATCGTTGTCTTCGAGGATTTTTCGGATGGCTTCGAGCCATGTAGCGGCGCCCACATGGTGAGCTTCGTCAAAAACGACCATCCCTAGGCGCATCCGGAGTTGCTCGAGCTGCTCAGGTGTGGCCCGCGCAACCCAACCAGAGAGCGCCTGAATCGTGGTGACCACGACCCGACCATCTGGCGATGGGTCATCCAAAGCCGAAACTGCATGAGTAACCTTCACTCCCGCCGGGTCGGCGACCGCACGCGTTCCTTTTTCCAGCTGAGCGACAATCTCGTTTTGGTGGGCAAGCACCAGATTGATCGTGCCTTTGCTTCGAGGTTGCTTGAGCTCGTGGCCTAGAATTCTGAAGAGGACCTCGGACTTTCCGGTGCCTGTGGGAGCGACGTACAGAAAGCTTTGTTGATCGCCATCGAAGTGCTGAATGCCTGCCTCGATTCCTTCAGCCTGGATCTTGCGAAGTGTTTTTACGCGAGAGCTTTTACCGCCATAGGGGTGGCGCTCGGACCCAATCAACCAAACTTGCGCAACTCCGCCTTCGTCCAACATCTGCGACGTCACGTTCTTTGGAACCACCAAGGTCCTCTCGCCCGAACTCGTTAAGACTTCGGGAGTAGAGACTTTGTCTGACACGAACACTCGGTACATTTTTTTTTCAGATGGAAGCCTTCGAAGCGAACCATTGCGAGCCCATTCGGATGCCTCGATCCAAGGCGCCAGAGCTTGTACGACATTTTCAGGAAGGCCGGTGACTGGGGCCGCTTCTTCGTGGTGAAGCTCGCGACCAAGCGTCCCCTCGGGGCAGGCCCAAGAGTGCAGCGGGTGAACAATGATGCAGAGAGCTAAGAGCGCTCTCACAAGATGGGACACCATCGTTTCTTTTTTCGGAAAAATCTCAATCAAAACTGAGACTAAAGAGGGGTAGCAAAGTCACCTTTACGCAATTTTTTCTTCGGTGCGTCACGCTCTTGCCTGAGCTTCGTCTTGAGGCGGTCGCTCATGGGCGGCCAGGCTTCCTCGGGTTTCGTCACCAGAAAGTTGGCTAGGTTGCTTGCTTCCTCATCATCCGTGAACGCAGGCAGTTCGGATCCCGATCTGATCCATCGCTCCAACCTTTTGAATGCTTGCCATTGGGTATGCGAAAGATCGCGTCCGCTTTGCTTTCGGATCAAGTGGGCACGAAGAATATCTCGCTCAGCCGAGGTCACCGTCGGCCACTTGTCTTCGGGCTTGTAGATAAAACCATCGATATACGCACGCCCTCTTGGATCTTCTTCCATCGTAGGGGGTCGCCCTTCCTTACGTATGAACGTGGCCACTTCGGGCCGCAAAGGTGGCACGGGAAATTGGCACCGGAGTGACCGGGCTTCTGGAACGGGAGCGGGTTTGATTTTCTTCGCAGCGGGTTCCTTTACTGGCTTTGGGAGCCGCTCGACCTTGGCTGTTGTTTGCGCTTTTTCGGGAAATAGTTTTTTGATCAGGGCTGTTTTTACGACCTCGTCTTTCACTTCCCATTGATCGACGGGAGTGCTCCGCAGAGTTTCATAGATTTTCTGAATGACTGGATTCCGATCTCGGGGAAGCGCTTTGCCTTCGCGAGCGGCTACTTCGATATTTCCCCAAGCCAGGGCAAGCGCCTCCGCATCCTTCTCAGCTTGAGTGAGCGGCTCACTGGCAGGTTTCGCGTGGGAGGGTTTGCCTCGAATGTATTTTCCGCCTGGGCCATCACGTTTTGCTTTGAGCTCAGCGTATTTCAAGATCGCGGCTTGAAGCTCTGGCTCATACTTTTTGAGGTTCTCAGGCGGACCTTCTGCAAGTGTCCGAAACAGCTTGTAAGACGGATGGCTTGTCGGCGGGTAAAGCATTCCTTCTTGGAGGACAAAACGCCTGATGTCATTGATTGGATCACCGTTAGTGGCTTTGGTTTTTGAATAGTTCTCGATCGCGTCGGCTACTTCAATGGGGATGTCAGTGGGGTATTTGGCGCGTGGCTTTTGCGAGATGCGATACACCCAAAGGTAGGCGGCTTCATTGTCTTTGCGTGAGAGCAGCCCTCGGCCTGACATGACGGCCTCGATCGTCGCGAGTTTGCCGGGGTTCTCGGCGTTCGCTTCGGCGTAGATGGCGTCCGCCACCGCAGGTTTCATTTCTGAGGGGTACTGATCGCGAGGAAGTTTCGCGATTCGCTGACGGTATTGGTAAGCGCTTGGGTCGCCCAGAGGGCCCTTGGCGGGAGGAAGTTTTCCGTGGGTTTCGAAGAAAACTGTTGTGCGCTCCAACGGATCGCCGTACTTTCGCTTTTCCTTCTTCACTTCAGCCGCTAAGCCGCACTTATCCTCCGCCTGGGCCCTGGTTTCCCAGGTTACGGCGCAAAGCATCATTAATGCTGCGAAAAGACGGCACACCATCGAAACGCTTTTCGGGAAAAAATCGAGAGAGATTGAGGAGCTAGCCCTTGACCCGTGCGCTTTGATGTTCCAAATTCAATGCTCATGAACATCCACGAGTATCAGGCCAAAACCCTCCTCAAGAAATTCAACGTGCGCGTACCCGAAGGAAGGCTGGTCGAAGAAGGCGGAGACGTCGGCGCCAAGGCCGAAAAAGCGGCCCAAGACCTGCAAAAAGAACGCAAAAACTCCGTCTGGGTCGTCAAAGCGCAGATTCATGCGGGCGGCCGCGGTAAGGCGGGGGGCGTCAAAGTTTGTAAAGACTTGGCAGCCGTCAAGGCAGCCGCCAACGAGATCATGGGCAAGACGCTCGTGACGCCACAAACCGGTGCTGCTGGAAAAAAAGTTCACAAGCTTTGGATCGAAGAGGGCTCAGCCATCGCAAAAGAGTTTTATCTCGGTGCGGTTGTCGATCGCGCTGTTTCTCAGGTCGTGATGATGGCCTCGACCGAAGGCGGCATGGAAATCGAAGAAGTCGCCCACAAGCATCCAGAGAAGATCGTCAAAGTGAATGTCGATCCCACTACGGGCTATCAACCGTTTCACGGCCGCAAACTGGCCAAAGCCTTGGGCCTGACGCCTGAGCAGACCAAAGAAGCTGTTCCGTTTTTCGGCGGCATTTACCGCGCGTTCATGGAGCTCGATTGCTCGCAGGTTGAGATCAATCCGATGATTCTGACTCAGGAAGGGAAGATCGCTGCGCTGGACGCAAAATTGAACTTCGATGACAACGCGCTCTTTCGCCATCCCGATGTGGTTGAGATGCGCGACCTTCAAGAAGAGAATCCTCAAGACGTCGAAGCTTCCAAGTACGACCTCGCGTTCATCACCTTGGATGGCAACATCGGGTGCCTCGTTAACGGCGCTGGCCTTGCGATGGCGACGATGGACATCATCAAGCTTCACGGCGGTGAGCCGGCTAACTTCTTGGACGTCGGCGGCGGTGCGAA
>JBGAWT010000139.1:0-9786 GCA_044227445.1 Bdellovibrionia bacterium
AGCGCCATCGTGAAGATGTACATGTAGGCCACCTGAAGCCCGCTCCACGTAAAGCTCTCCGCACGCTCTGGTTTGCCTTCGCCCAAGTTTTGGCCCGTGAGCACAGAGACGGCTTGAGCGACTCCCATCGCAGGCAGGATCGCAAGCAACATCACGGTCACAACGATCCCGCTTCCAGCAAGAGCCGCGTCGCCATTGGGCATGCGGCCCACAAAAATAAGGAACACGGTGAAAGCTAAACCCTCGAGCGCCCACTGCATCCCGCTTGGCACGCCAAACTTAAGATACCGGCGCATGAGATCGGGATGAAAAGCGCGCGCCGATTTGACGCCGTACTTCTTTTCGTTTTCAGCCCGGAAGATCATCGCAAAACCGAAGATCGCTGCCAGCCAATTGGCCGCAGCCGTAGCATAGCCTGCGCCAGTGACGCCTAGCGCGGGAAACCCCAGTTTGCCGAAGATCAGCACGTAGCCAAACGCGAAGTTGCCCACGAGTGCTACGCAGTTGACCCACATGATGTTCTTGGTCTGGCCGAGGCCCGTAAAAAAACCGCCCGCTGCGCCGACGAGCGCCGTCGGCATCGCCGACCAACACAGAGCCTTAAAAAGCTGGGCCTCCAAAGGCCTCACCGAGGGCGAATGCCCGATCCATTCAAAAAGCGGATCGGCCAAGGGAATCAAGCAAAGCACCAGCGCTCCCCCCACGAGACTGATGTAGATGGATTGCCACACCGTAGGCCCGATCATGGAGTTGCGCTTGGCGCCTATGTACTGAGCCACGAAAGTCATGGAGTACGCGGCGGTCTGCTGCACGAGCGCCATAGGGGTCCAAAAAATCCCCATTACGGCGATCGCCGCGGCTAGGGCATCGGTCGAATAGTGTCCCAGAAACACGCGATCGATCGTGAGCTGGAGATTCCAAAAGCTGTTGGCCAAGATGAGCGGCCAGGCGATCAAAAGAATTTCTTTCCAACGTTGCTGACGAGTCGGCGTGGCACGAGTCATGGAGATGCCGAATATTGTCCGCGTTGAGACAGGAATTTGCAATGACAAGGGTGTGCTTTCATTTCTTTTCCGTAGCAACGCGCTCTGAGGCGCATATCGGGCGCCGCAGTAGAAAAAGAAATGAAAGCACACCCTAGAATCGGTAAGCCAGAGAGAGCATCATCCAGGAACTATGATTGTAGTGGCCCATGATGTGAATCTTTCCGAGCGACAGACCTAAGCCAGCCGTGAATCCGCCGGGAACAAAAGCTCCCGTGCCTTGAGTGCCGGATAGAACCGAAAAACCGTAGCCTGCTGTGACTTGCACGATGGCGATCTGAAATCCTGCAGCCGGCATGAGGCTGATGCCTCCCGTGCCGCCCCCAATGCTCGTACCCGCATCCAACGCTAAGGTGAAAATCTTTGCGATCTCAAAAGCCGCACCTGCCGAGACCGGAAACGATCCAAACCCGCCAAGCAAGCCATAGAGACCGAGTTCCAATCCGACGTGAAAAGGCCCTTCGGGATTGATGAGCAATCCGATGCCGGGGCATGACAAGCCGATGGCGCCGCCAAAGGTCACCTGACAACCCACCCCGATGGCGGTTTTGATGGCCTTGATATTTACCGCAAATCCGCCACGAACCGCCGGGGCGAACGCTCCGGGGATGCCCAGTTCCGCTCCGAACTGCCCGCCTACGGTGCCGTTACCTAAAATCGCGTGAAGGCCCATGGTGATGGGATTGAACGTGGAGCTCGATGCGAGCCCCAGCATTTGTAGCTTCGCTTTTTCATTGAGAGCGAGGCCTGCGGGATTGTCGCGCAAGCCGTTCAAAACCGAAGGATCCGAAACACCCGCTCCTGTCGAGAGCAGGTATGAATCCTCGACCTTGGATGCCCAAGCCGCCTGTGACACCCCAAGGAAAAAAACCGCTCCGATGATTGAGCGTCGCCCTAAGAAACCCACCCACAAATGGTAACACGGATTGACGATGCGGATGCGAGAACCTATTCTGCTCTCATCACGATGAAACGCTGCATCCCAATTCTCCGCGCCCTTGTCTTCGCCCTTCTCATGGCGCACTCCAATGCGTGGGCGCAACGACCCTCATCCAAAACTGTTTCGGTGAGCCTTTCGGGCGGAGTACCGGACCTCATCGGCGTGCGTGTGGGGTACGAAAAGTTTTTTCCATTCCGGGTGTCGCTGGGATTCGGGCTGTTTCCGATCAACGGAATTCTCAATCAGTACATCCAACTCGCCAAGCAACCTGTGAGCTTCTCGAGCTCGCCTGACACCTTCAATCTTTATCCGACGGCCACCTACTCAGCGACTTCGTTTGGATTGGATCTGCGCTACCACGTGGCAAGCAGTGGTTTTTTCATCAATTTGAACTGGTCCAATTTTTATTTCGCCAACACGTTTAATGGCGAACTTCGAAACGATACCCAAAACCAAACCGTAGCGGGCAGCGCGGTCACCGGCGGAGCGAACATCATCCAGCCGATGATCGGATTGGCTGTTGGATACGAGTTTTCGTTTCAAAATGGGTTGTTCTTCAACGGCATGCTCGGAGCCGCCTATCCTTTAGCTACGCTCTCGAGCATCAACTTAGGCGGAACGGCTGCGCAAGCGGCCCCTCTGCAGTCAGGCGGCACCGCTTCGTTTGACGCCGCCAAAGCCAGCTTTCAAAACTCGCTGGACGCTGCGATCGCGGCCTACCGTAGGCTGCTACCCGTAATCCCGATGCTCACGATCCAGATCGGCTGGATTTTTTAGTCAATCGACGATTTGCTTTAAAAGCCACTCGCTCACTCCCGCGAGCGCCCGCGTGTCTTGCGCGCAGTAAGCGAGCATGGAGGAGCGAAGCTCAGATTTTTCGGAAGCGCTCAGCGCGCCAGAGATCAAGCGCGCATAAGCGTTCTGAGCTTCCTGACCCCCTCCGACTTGGAGATCTCCATAGGAATAGTCTTTTCCGAGCAAAGCGGGGGCGACCGCTTTGATGCTGTAGCTGTTTCGAAACGCAGGCGCGTAAACCGCATTTTTCAGAATGGGCCAAGGATCGACAAATCGGCCGGCAAAGCGCGCGAGCGCTTGGGCATGCACGGGGCTTGCTTGAGCGAGCTGCTCGACCGCCCCCTCCTCGACCCCCTTGTTGTAAGCCACGATGCTTCCTTTGGGGCCGACAGCCGCGATGAGAGCTTGAGCGACCCAAGGCCTGGGGTCGTCGATGCCATCATACAAGAATTCATAGTGCACGAGCTCCCCACCCGGCTGAGTTTGAACGTGGCAGCTAAATTGAAAGGGCACTCCCTGATACGGCCTTGTACCTGGGTAACGAGGCACCGCAGGACCGAAGGTCTCGAAATCCAAAAAATGCAGCGGCCATTTCCAGCTCTCCATGCGCTCGGCGATCTGCTTGCGATCGATCCACGTAGCGCCAGTTCGCCAGGCCTCAACGGCTCGCGCGGGTTTTTCTTTGAGACCCTTCAACTTGGGATCTGAGAGCGAATGAATGCCACGATTGTAGTACTCCCAAACCTCGCGCCCCATCGCTGGCAGATCAAAGATGCTGGGCGAGCGAACGCCCGCGCCCTCCCAGCAATGCGTCTTAAAGGGACACTCGTACGGATCGTCGCAATGCGGGCCGATGTCGCGCTCGGGGGGCGATTGGGACTCCAAAGTGAGCTGAAGCGAACGAACGATCTCAGGCACACGAGAATCGATCTGATCGACTTCGGAAGTGACCTCTTCGCGCGAGAAAAGATTCGATAGGTCCGGAAATACACACTGATTGTTGATGAACATCACGAAGCACGGACCGACTTCTTGCCCCGCTCCACGCATCACCCAACGCTGAACAGCTACATCGCTTAGGTGGGTATCTTTGACGGAGGTCGAGGACTTCACTTCGACGAGCTGCCATGGCTGCTCGCTCGAGTCACGAGTGAGGATGTCGACCCGCACGAGCACCCCTTCGTGCTTGAAAGCCGCTTCGTATAGAGTGTTCACGCCCTGAGAGATGAGATCCTGGGTGCGCTGCAGGGCTTGCGCGCTTTGGAGATGGTCTTCGGCAACCAACACTCCGCCCTCAAAACGCTCTCGAGCCAAGACACCCACATAGGTGCCCTCGTCAAAACGCGCTTGCTGGGTTGGAGTAACGGGATCGGCGAGCTCGGGTGAGAAGGTCCGCAAGTAGAGGCGCTTGGAGCACTGCAGCCCCTCAATCACGCGCGACTTGCTTAACCCCCCGCGAGCCCCCACGCCCTGATCTTAACTGATTTTAGCTTTTGAAGCATTTCCACAAGCCCGCAGCCCAGCACGAGGTGCGCTTAGGGGCCCTGAGTTCTTCGATCCTACCCGATAGCTCCGTGAACACACTCTCGGGCGTACCCTCGCCGGTGAGCTGCATGAGGCGGTTATCGTTCTTATAGAACTCAACGATAGGCTCGATCTCATTATTGTACTGCTCGAGCCTGCTGAGGGCGACAGCCGCTGTATCGTCTGGGCGAACGTAGAGTTTTTGGCAGCATTTATCGCAGGTGCCCGGAACCTTGGGCGGCTGCAGCTCCTGGTGATAGGTCACTTTGCAGCCCGTGCACGTGAGCCTTCCCGTCAGCCGCTTCATGAGCGTATCATGACTGACTTCGAGCAGCACGGCAGCCGTCAGAGGTCTTCCCATGGACCCCAAGATCAAACCCAGCTGAGAGGCTTGCCAAGCGGTTCGGGGTAGCCCATCTAAAATGAATCCATTTTTGCAATCGTCCTGCGAGAGCCTGACTTTAACCGCGTCGATGAGCTGACCGATGTACTCCGGAGTATCGGGCATGAGCTGACCTTTGTCAGTCATCTCTTTCACGCGTTTTCCGAAGGCCGTGCCCGCCTTGATCTCAGCGCGCACCACGTCTCCTGTTGAGATATGCGGAATGCCGTACTTCTCTTTGAGCCTAACAGCAACCGTCCCCTTGCCTGATCCGGGCGCTCCTAAAAGCACTAGATTGAGCTCCTGAGCAAAGCTTGGAGCGCTAAGAAACGACGCCAACAAAACAAGAAATGCTTTCATACAACCTACGGGGGAAACCCGATCTCCATTTTAAATAGTGAGTATTGAGTCGTTACGGATCCGTCTTTTTTCCTGATGACGAGCGCGTCGTCCTGAAAGTACTCGCCTCGCTCAAAGCCGTGGCTCCAGGCGGGAGGAAAATCGGTCGCACGACCTAGCAGAAAAAGTCCCAACAGCGCGGGTTCGCCTTCTTTGAGAACCACGTCCTGCCTGCGCAGGACCAAAAGGCCCGCCTCGCGCGCCCCCTTGATCACTCGCTCGAGTTGATGCGCAGGGCGAACGGGAAAAACCAGAGCCATCACGCCGCCCGGAGCCAGGTGAGCCGCTCCGACTCGCATGTAATCCGTGACATCCCCGCGAACTTCGAAACGGCAATGCAGCTTCTGATCGTGGCTGCTTGTGATTCCTTGATCCAAGCCAAAATAAGGAGGGCTTCCGGTGATAAGGTCAAAAGTCTCGTGCGGCGCTAACGCCTCCGCAGCACGAAAATCGAAGTGCCGAAGCTCCACTCTCTGCACAAGTCCATTGTCGGCGCGCGACTTGCGAGCAAGCGCCACACTTTGATCCTGAGCCTCGATAGCAACGAACTGGGCTCGAGGCGGGCGCACGCGCAGATCATTCCAACGGTGCAAAGGCCTGTGCTTAAGTCCAGCGCACGGCGTGCTTGAGGCGCATGACGAGTGGCGAACCCAGCGACAACAACGTCGTCGTGCTGAATCGATGGCCGTCTTCGTATTGAAAGATCTTAAAGTGCCCCGATAGAGCATCCAGGGTCTGGTAGCAGGGCGCGACATCATACTCAGCCAAAGCGGCTCCTGGAGCCAAAACCCGAATCGTCCAACCTTTAAATGAAGTCTTGTGCGCCATAGAGGCGCACCCTATAACAACCTAAACGGATCTAGGCAACGCCGCGCATGCGACCCCTGGGCACTCGCCTCAAGTCCCGAGTGAGCCTAAAAACGCGTAGAGGGATACAAACCACTTGGTGGGATCCCAGTGGTACCAGGCCAGCCCATTCGGTAATCGCTCGGATAGGCGTGATGAAAGTTGTGCCACCCTCGCCTAACGAAGAAAAGCCGTCATCTTGTCCCGAGCGGATTCGTCCTTGGCATGGGGCTTTCGGCCAAAGGTGTGCGCAAAGGAGTTAATGAGAAAGGTCGCGTGATGCGTGATGACCATCCGAGCGAATCCGACCCAAAACAGGCCTTCCCCAGGATGCCCATACAAAGCGCCAAGAAAGTCGGTAGGCCGAACCCCGCGAGCAGTACGATCCACCAGTAGTAGCGGTGCTGCCACATGACGAGCGGATCTTTCTTGAGGTCAGCGACGTTCAGAAAGGGGCGGTTGGGCGGGTTTTTGTAAAACATCCAGCCCATATGAGCGAAGAAGAACCCCTTCTTAATATCGTAGGGATCCATCTCCGTATCCGTAAAACGATGGTGGTAGCGGTGATTCGAAACCCAAAACAGCAGGGAGTTCTGCAGGCTCGCAGCGCCGAAGATAGCATAAAAAACCTGAAGCAATCGATGAGCTTCGTACGCGCGGTGCGAATAGTAGCGATGATAGCCTGCCGTGATTCCCAATCCGCAGAGCAGGTACATCAGGCCAAAGTTCAGCAGGTTCCAGATGTTCAATCCGTTGACCGCCAGATCCGCGGCCACAAACCCTACTGCAATGAACGGCGCGCTCACTAAGAACAAAATGACGGGCCAGTTCTTTTGGTAAGTCACCAAAGTCTCAGTCGTCTCAGGTTCTTTCATGATTCTATTTTGACGCGACGGCCAGCGGCAATGAAGGGGGCAAATGTAAAAGAAGTGTAACTCGCCGGTCAGGAAAGGGCTGAGCCCCCCTTAAAACGCAGCCTGGCCTGAACCCACCGCGTGCCCGTTGAGGATCACTGTATAAAGGATGGAAGAGGACTTCGAAAGCATCGCGCTCACTCCACAGAATTGAGTTTGCGAAAGACGCGCTGCCTCCAACGCGCGCTCGGTCTCGATCTCCCCTGTGAGCTTAAACACCAACCTGATTTCTTTAAACACAGAGGGTTGAGCGCCTTGAGTCATGTCCGCTTCTGCATCCACCTCTAGCGTCTTAAGAGGCTGCTTATACTTTCCTAAAAGAGAAGCGATATCCATCGCCGTGCAGCCGCACAATCCTGCGAGCACGAGTTGCTTGGGCGAAAGCGCCGCGTCGGTACCAAACGGCGGTTTCGTATCCATCTCCACCGAGTGCGTTCCGGATTGGGCCGTAAAATGGAGCTTTTGGTTCCAGCGACAACTCATCTTCATCATCGCGCGAGTGTAAAATACGCGACGCCGCCCGGCAATGGCACCCGGGTTGCATTTTCATCATCTCAAAATCGGAGCACGCTCACGGCTCAGAAGGCGAAACCCAGGGCGCCAATTCTGTCATCCGATTGTCATTTCTAACCCTGGAGGCTTTGCATGAAACGATCAGCAACAGCGGAATGGAGAGGTGGCCTCAAAGGCGGCCATGGTTCAATCGAGACCCAGAGCCAAGCTCTCTTAGGTGCCGCTTTCAGCGCCGACTCGCGCTTTGGCACCAATCCAGGCACCAACCCCGAAGAACTCATCGCAGCCGCCCTGGCAGGGTGCTTCTCCATGGCGCTGGCAGCCAACTTAGAGAAAGAAGGATTTGTCCCAGACTGGATCGACACAGACGCAACCGTCACACTCAAAAGGGCAGTGCAAGGCTGGAGCATTCCGGAGATCCAGCTTCAAGTCTCGGTGAGCGGTCCGCAATTTGATGGCGACCTCGTGGAGCGAATTGCCAAGCGCACTAAAGAAACATGTCCCGTAGCCAAGCTGCTCAAGGCAGATATCGGTCTTTCGGTGAGGCTCATGTCGCAAAACGATCCGGCGCTTCAAGAAACGGGTTAGAAACGAAGACCGAAGCTCAAGCCGCCGCCACCACCTAAAAGCGTGGCGCCTCCGCTGAAGTACGAAAACTGACCCGAAGCTTCGGCCCAGATTCGCCGGGTGATATCCGCTCTCACCGACGCACGCCCTAGCCACCCACCTAGCCAGTAGAGATAGCCCGTCGAATTCCACGCCCCCGCGATGATGGATCTTCCAGCAAGCAGGGTGAACTCCCAATTGCGGCCCCAATACACTCGCTCCGCTTTGATTCCGAGCGAAGCCCAGATCGAGAAAAACGCTGCTGGCACCAGGACATTGAACGTCTCGAAGTTTTCGGTCGTGGTTTGCGAAGTGGCGAAAGCTTCACTCTGACGCTCGAGCTGGATAAATGGCGCCCAGACCAACCCAGGCACGCGCCCCAGAAGATGAGTGCGCGAGAACCTCAGCGCCGTGGTCCAGCCCAATCCGTAAGCGAAGTTCGTGGAGGAAGCGGTTTGCGGCAGGCTGTACTCGATCGAAGCCAGCAGCTGCAGCCTCCACGAAGGGCTGTGAGGAGTCTTTGAGCGCCTGACGCCGATCTCGCCCTCAATCCGGGGCAGCTTGAAATTCGTGTTCGTTGTCGTACCCAAGGAGTTCGTCTCGTTCCAAGCCTCGTAACCGAAATGAAGCCCCATGGTCGCCTCCATTCGCCAGAGGGAGGGCTTATTGGGAGTAGCGGCCAGAGGAAGATGGCTCATCTTGACCTGCATTCGCTCGCGCTGTACGGCGCCCGCAACATCGACCTTGTATAAATCGAAGCGAGTAACTGCTTCGTGAAGCGGAATCTCGATGACCACTTCGTTCGAATCGGGATTGGGATGCACGGGATTCTCCGTGCTGTTGAGCAGGTAGAACATCGAGTCACCGCCCCCCAGTGGCTTGAGGAGCTTGGCTTTGATTCGAAGGGTCCAAGCCTCGTCATCCGTAGGTCCTAAGAGCAGAAGCGAAAACGCACGGGGCCCAATTTCTAAGTCCTTGAGACCCACCGCATTGGGTACCCCCAGATCGACATGCCTTTGAACGGAGACCGATGGAGCGTGCTCGTACCAAGGCTTAGCCACGAGCTCCTGAAAAAATCCGGCGTGGGCAAAGCTAGGCCAAAGGATCGCAAGCGCCCCCAAGATCGTCGCAATAGTAGGTAAAAAACGAGATCCCCTCACACATCAAAAGAATAACAGAAAAAATAATGCCAGTCGTCACGCAGCTCGACTCATGGCCCGCAATACTCGCTCGCGCACCTCACGATCCGACTGGCTATGGACGAACTCTCGCGGGATCTCAGCGGTCACGGACTCTTTTACCTGAGGAGAAATCGCAGCGCGCAACAAACCCAGGAAATGCGGCCCTGCGACAAGCACTAACCCACCGAAGCGATCTTTCTGTTTCGCTTCCTCCAAGAAACGAGCAATGCGCCGCGCAAAATCCACCGCAACTCGCTCATGCTGCGCGTGATGGCGATCCAACGCGTGATGAATCGAGCTATCCGCGCTCGAGACCCCCCGTCCCGCTCGGTCCGCACCCAACTCTCCTTCGGTGAGACTTCCTTGAGGATTGCTGAACTTCTCAACCAGATGGAAACGCCCATCTGCACCATTGATGTAGATCTCCGCTCCTGTCCGGTTCGCTAAGACGTACCAGGTCATCCATTCGAAGCTGCGAGGGAGAGATTTGGAGTGACGCAAGAAATCAAAGGGCATCTTAAGACAGTAAGAAGCAATCTAGGTGCCACCCCTACTGCAATACCGAGTCATCTAGAAGTCCTGAGAGCCAGGACTGACAAGGCAAGAGACAGATCTGTCTCACGGCTTGAGAATTTTCATATCC
>JBGAWT010000140.1:0-8950 GCA_044227445.1 Bdellovibrionia bacterium
CCTAAGAATAAAAACTGGATCGTCGTTCCGAAATCCGAGCTTGGACAAGAGCTCTTGCTCAGAGCTTCGCTCATTGACCAAGTCGGTTCACCCACGAGCTCCGGCACGCAAAGCCGCATCGTGACGATCGAGCGCCGAAACGACGCCGTGTTCCGCCTCGAGTCGAAGAACGGGCATGTCGTTACCGACTCGCTGCCTGCGCAGCTGCCATTGGCTAAGCTTCCCATCATCGCTGAGACCGATAAGACGCTGACTCTGGATTTCAACGAAGGCATGCAAAAAACCTATCTGTCGCCCAACTGGTACGGAAGCGATCACGGCAGTGCCGAGTACAACCCCTGGATGCGCGTTGTGGCCAACGACTCTGTTGAGCGCTTCGTGGATGACTCTAAGGCCGTGGGCGATACGATTTCGATCCGCCAGATCCTTCAACTCAAGCAGGAGTATGGCGACTTCGGCGTCTCCCAGACCCTCGCAGCCCGCTACTACCTGTCGCCTTACAAGCCCAATAAGGATATCGTGACCCGCGAGAACAAGGGGTTCAAGAACTTTGGCTATTTCGAGATTCCTCCGTTTCTGGAAAAGACGACGGGCCGCTCCACCGTGCGCATCTCGCGTTGGAACATCCCCGAGAAGGGTAAGATCACTTACTATGTGAGCGCCAACACGCCTAAGGAGTACGTCGAGGCGGTTCGCGAAGGCATCCTTTACTGGAACAAGGCTTTCGGTCGCGAAGTGCTCGAAGCCAAGGTCGCCCCTGAAGGCGTGAGCGCCCCAAGCCTGGAGCACAATATGGTGCAATGGGTGGAGTGGGACAAGGCTGGCGTCGCTTATGCCGACGCGCTCATGGATCCCCGCACAGGCGAGATCCTCAATTCGCAGATCTTCATGACCAGCGTGTTTTCGTTCCATTCGCGCAAGCGAGCACTGGAGCGCCTGCGCGAGCTCGAGTCGGTGAACACAGCCGAGACGATCGCAACGATCCAAGAGGGCGAAAAGCACCACGGCGAAGAAGGTCACCGCTGCCGTTTCAGCACGAAGCAGGCTCAAAAACTGATGGAGCAGGCCGTGGATGCGCTGGCTGCAACTGACGCAAGCGAAGAAGCCGCTTTGCGCATCTCGCAAGACATCGTTCGTACAACCGTGGCGCACGAAGTGGGCCACACGCTGGGCCTCAGGCACAACTTCATGGGTAAGATGGATCTCAACGTGTCGCTGCAGAAGCGCGATGAGATCTTTAACAAGTATCTCATGACCGGCGAGATGCCCCCTAAGAAGCTCGTCGTGAGCAGCTCGGTGATGGACTACTTGCTGTTTGAAGACGACGCCATCGTCGGCGCCCAGTTGAAGACGGATGAGAAGGCTCTGAGCTACGACGAGCTAGCGATTCGTTGGGGCTATGCTGACACAGATAAGGCTCAGCCTAAGTTCAAAGCGGGCAAGACTCCGTTTTTCGGAACGGACTCGGACCGAGGAGTGTACGCAGACGTCACGACGTTCTCCTCGGGTGATGCTCCTTTGCTCGACAACGTTCATCAAATGAAGACGATGCTCAATCGTCTGCCTGCGACGGTGCTCGAGAAGTATCTGGCCGCGCTAGGCGCCAAGGATCCTCGCGAGCAGCTCAAGGTCGAGGACGTGAAGCTCGTTGCAGAGCGCGACGCCTTGCGCTTTCTGCAACTTTACGTCTCTCAGCTTCGTTGGCTGAACGGCGCGACGCAGGCCAAGTTCATCAACTCCCAGATCGAAGAGCAGCTGGGCGAGCCCCTCGAAGGGATGCGCACCAAGGCTCAGATGGCTTGGGTGATGGCTCAAGTGGAAGCTATGGGCGGAATAGAAGCGGCCTTTTTCTGGCCTTTCTCCCTTTCGGCCGATCTTCAAAAGATTTGGAAGGGTCAGAACCCTCAAGGTTATGCGGTGGGCGCACTGCAGACGTTAGGCGCGCGACTGGACCAGATCTCGACTTTCAAGGGCGAGGATGGCAAGCGGCGCAAGCTCAGCGACAAGCAAAAAGAAATCATCATGGAGCGCGCGATGATCTACTTCAGGAAGCTTGAAGAAGAGCTCGTCTATGTCTCGTTGCTCGCTCTCTCTAAGGTCCAAGTGTCCTTGGAACAGTCGGCAACGGGCGGAAGGCCTGCGGCTAATGGTCTGAGCGCGGATTTCCAAAAAAATCTCCAGAAGGTTGCAGAGGGCGTGATGTTTACGACCTCCGAAGAGCCAATCGCCGGAAAGCATGAGCTCTCCCGCGGGGTCGCACCCACCATCCAGGTCAATAACTGGGAATACTCCTTTGAAGAGCGTCTGTTGGCAGCTCAGATCCTAGGCCAAGACCGTGGTCAGGGCTTGGGTTGGGCCATGGATGCGCGCCGCGCCGTAGCCATGAAGCTCAAGGAGCAAATGGCGCAGATCGGCAAAGATCCGATGAGGGTCGAAGAGAACAAGATCGAGCAGCCTTTGCGTGAGTGGTTCTTGGAAAACGCTCGGATTCTCTCGGGTCTGGCTGCTTCGCCTGGATGCAAAGATATCCTGCGCTCCGCGGAAGAGGATAAGAAAGCCAAGAAGTTCAAGAAATCCAAGTAGGCAACGCTTGCCTCGTTGAATTCCTCCGCTTCACACCTCACAATAGGAAGATGAAGCGGAGGCGCACCTCCTATTCTAGTGAAGTTCTTTTCTCTTGGTTCAGCGCCAAGCGTGTCGCCGCTATTTTGGGCGGCGCGACATTGGTGATCATCCTGGCGTTTAGCCTGTCTTCACGCCTCAATACCTTTTGGAACAAGCACGGGCTGACCAAAGAGAAGCTCGCTCTGCTTTGGGGTGATCGCGCCGTATTCCAACGCTTTCCGCAGGAGCTTGAGATTCCGGTCGAAGGTCAGGACAAGCCGCTTCGGGCGCGCGTGACCTACGCCTTTGACGCTAAACTTCAACAGGAGATGGAAGGGCTTTTTAAATCCTATTCGCCTGACTACGGGGCCTTTGTCGCAGTGGATGCACGAACCGGTCGCGTGCTCTCCATGGTGAGCTATTCGAAGAATCCCGATGTAAAGGACCACTTGGCTTTGCGGGCGACTTTCCCTTCGGCTTCGGTGTTTAAGGTCGTAACAGCCGCTGCAGCGATCGAAGGCAAGAACTTCTCCGCTGAGACGGTCGTGGCTTACAATGGCTCGAACCACACGCTGTATCGCAGCAACATCCTTAAAAACAAGATCACGCGTTGGACGCGCTACACGACTCTCAAAGAAGCGTTTGCTCGCTCGATCAACACGGTCTTTGGCCGCATCGGGGCTTTTAATGTTGGTTCCCAGGAGCTGCGCGAGTACGCGGGGCGATTTGGGTTTAACCGTGCGATCGCAGCGGACATGCCGGTTCAAAAGGGCCAGGCGATCATCCCTGAGGACGCATGGGGCTTGGCCGAGAGCGCATCTGGTTTTACACGCGAAAACACGATGAGCCCGCTTCAAGGCTCGCTCATCGCCGCGGCGATTGTGAACGACGGACAGATGATGGAGCCTTACATCGTTCAAACCATCCAGGCGATCCCCTCTGAGGGCGACAATGCCGAAGTGGCGACACCATTATATGAAGCGAGCACCCGGCCCGCGGCCCATGTGATTGACGCCAAGACGGCCGCTGAGATTCGGTCGCTCATGCGCGAGACGATCACGCGGGGCACTTCGCGCGGATCATTTAGGCGGTTTTTCAAGAAAGACTTCGCTGGCTTTGACGTGGGCGGAAAAACCGGGTCTCTCACCGGGAAAAACCCCCGCGGAAAATACGATTGGTTCGTGGGCTACGCGCAAGATCCCCAGGGTCGCAATCGGATCGCGCTTGCTGCGCTTACGGTGCACGAAAAGTACTGGCGCGTGAAATCTTCTTATCTAGCCCGTCGAGCGATCGAGTCTTATTTCAAAGACGTCGATCGGATTCCTGCCAAGTGAATACCCCATCGAGGCATGTTCCCATTTTGCTCCGGCCGATGGTCGAAGGGCTCACCGAGGCGTTGAGCTCCGGAACGGTGAGTGGTCCCGGCTTTTGGATCGACTGTACCTTAGGCGGCGGCGGGCATACGGCGGAGTTGCTCAGCAGGCTTGAGCCTTTTGGGGATCAGCGCGTGGTTGCCATCGACCAAGATCCCCAAGCTATCGAGCGCGCGCGCGAGCGCTTCGCATCGGAGATCTCACGCGGGCGACTTGAGCTTCAGCAGGCGCGCTTTAGCGAGGTCGCGCGACTGGCGGGTGACCGACGGGTCTTGGGCTTGATGGCAGATCTGGGGTTTTCGAGCGACCAGATGGATGACCCCGAGCGTGGCCTGAGTTTTAAGGCAGCAGGTCCCGTGGACATGAGGCTTGACCCTTCAAAGGGCGAGTCGCTTGCGAGCAAGCTCACAAGAGTCGCTGAGAGCGAGCTTGCGGACGTGATTTGGCAATGGGGCGAAGAGCGTTTTTCGCGACGCATCGCACGCGCGATCATCCGAGCCCGTGAGGAAGATCGCCGCCCAAAGATACGATGGAGCTTGCGGAGCTGGTGCGTAGCGCTATCCCGGGTGCGCATACGGCTAAGTATCGGCGCGAGAACCGCACGCACCCGGCGACGCGGACATTTCAGGCTTTGAGAATTTGGGTCAACGACGAGCTCGAAGAACTCGATCAGCTCCTTGAAACAGGTATAATGAAAGTCGAGCCAGGGGGGAGGATCGCCATCTTGACGTTTCATTCGCTCGAAGATCGCAAGGTCAAGCAAGCCCTTGCTCACCGCGATCACTGGAAAAAACTTACAAAAAAGCCCCTCATCGCTGACGACGCCGAAGTCGCGGCAAATCCCAGGTCCCGAAGCGCTAAGCTGCGCTTAGCCGAAAGGCTGGGGCCAGCATGAAGCGTTTGCTGCCGCGATGGATTTGGCCCGTGATTCTTGTCATGGCAATCGCCACGGTGAGTGTCCGTCTGTTCATCGTGAAGACCTCTTATTCCGTTCACGAAGCGCAATCTAGAATCAGGACCCTCAAGCAGCAGCGCGAGCAGCTCGAAATGCGCTCCGCCCAGTTGAGATCCCCAAGAAGGCTCGAGGGCCTCGCACGCCAAAGACAAATGGAGCCTGCGCGCCCTGAACAAATCATCCGCGTGAGCCAAGCGCAGGCCAAAGAACCGTGAAAACACGCCTCTCGCTTCTTTTCATTCTCTGCATCCTTCTCAGCGGGGCGCTCGTATTCCGAGCCGTAAGACTTCAGCTCCTGCCTCAACCTAAGCTCGCGTCCTTGGCTAAGAGACAATTCCAATCCCGCATCGTCATGCGCCCAAAACGAGGACTGATTGCGGATCGAAACGGTGTCACGCTCGCGGGTAACATCGAGACGATGAGTCTTGCTGCGAGCCCGAGCCGCATGAAGCGCCCGGCGATTTCGTCCCGGCTTGTTTCAAAAGCGCTCGATATCCCGCTTTCGCGCATTCAAGAAAAGCTCAAGGACAAGCGCGACTTCGTTTGGATCCGCAGACACCTAACTGAGACCGAAACGCAGCGCCTTCGCAGCTGGAAGGTCATCGAAAGCGATGGCGAGCCCGCTGCAGGCTTTATCCTCGTGCGCGAGAACAAGCGCGTCTATCCCAACGGTTCGCTCGCTGGTCACGTGCTTGGTGACGTCAACATCGATCACGAAGGGCTTGAGGGCCTGGAGCTGAGGATGAACGCCAAGCTCAAGGGCAAGGATGCCGAGTTTCTCTCTATCCGAGACGCTTTGGGCAGGCCTTCGGGAATGGATCTCTCCAGCAGCGCTCGCGCGGAAGATGGCCGCAAGACAGGAGCTAAGTCCGCAAGCGCCATCGTCATGGATTCGGTGACCGGCGAGATTCTTGCCATGGCCAATGAACCCGCTTTTGACCCCAACGACTCGCGAACTCCCGCAGACGTGCGCCGCAACCGTGCAGTTACCGACGGATTTGAGCCGGGCTCGACCATGAAGGCCGTGCTTCTCGCAGCCGCCCTAAGCCACGGGGCGAAGATGAGCGACAGGGTCCATGGCGAGCGCGGTTCGTTCGTCGTTCAAGGGAGGCGGATCTCAGAGGCAGAGACCCACGAGCGCTTTGAATGGTTGAGCTTAGATCAGATGCTCAAGTTCTCAAGCAATGTGGGCGCCGCGAAGCTGGCCTTGCGCTTGGGACAAGAAAAATTCAAGAGCGAGCTCGTTAAGATGGGCTTCGGTTCCAAGACGGGCGTGGACTTTCCGGGCGAGATCTCGGGAAGGCTTCCAGGCTCCCCGCGTTGGCAGCCCTTGACCACGGCCAATGTGGGCTTTGGCCAAGGCATTCTTGCCACACCCCTTCAGATGCTCAGGGCCTACGCAGCGTTTGCCAACGGCGGATGGCTCGTCAGACCCACGCTTTTGCGACTCGAAAAACAAACACCCGTCACACAGCGGGTGTTTTCGGAGGAGATCGCCTCGCAGCTTCGTCGAGCGCTCGAAGGGACGCTTGAGACAGGCGGAACAGGGGTCAAGGCCCGCGTTGAGGGAATTCGAGTCGCCGGAAAAACAGCCACCGCGCAGATGGTGGATTCGAACACGGGTCGCTATTCGCGCTCCAGGTACACGGCCTCGTTTATTGGATTTCCGATAGGCGTTGAGCCTAAGGTCGTGGTGTTCACCTCGCTCACCGAACCCAAGGGCGTGTACTACGCTACGGATACCGCAGCTCCTTTGTTCAAAGAGATCCTTACTGCAACGCTTCAGCGCCTAGGAATTCCCGTGCAGCAGTCGGCGCCTGTGCTGGCTTCGGCTCCCGCGCACTCTAATCGCAAGCAAAAGGAAGTGGTGCACACGCCCCAGGCTGCCGAAGTAATCGGTGCAGGCCTTAAGCCCGATGGCACGCATTTTTGGAAGATGCCCTCACTGCACGGCCTGTCGGCGCGTGAGGCGCTGCGCGAGCTTCAAGGACACGCGTTTCAAGTCGAAGCCCATGGCTCAGGCATTGTTCAAAGCCAAGCGCCCGAAGTCGGAAAAGCCATTGCTGACGGTGAGACGGTTCGTCTGGTATTAGTAGAGCAGTGAGCTCAATGCATGCTTGGACAGTCGGAGAGCTGGACCCTCGCTTTGGCGAGTCGGGCAGCGCTGTCAAATCGATTACCGCCGATTCGCGCAAAGTAAAGCCGGCCTCGGTCTATGTCGCCATCCAAGGTGCGACGCCAACCTCCCCGGACGGGCATGACTTCGTCGACCAAGCCGTAGCAAGTGGGGCCGTAGCCGTCGTGGGTGAGCGAGAGCTTTCCTTGCCGGTGCCTTATTTGCGGGTCAAGGATAGCCGTGCGGAGCTCGCTTTGTTGTCCTCGCGTTTTTGGGGAGATCCTTCGCGTAAACTTTTGATGGTGGGAGTCACCGGCACCAGCGGAAAAACCACGACGACGTATGTGCTTGAGTCGATTCTCACGGCCGCAGGTCATCGCGTGGGTGTCATCGGAACGGTAAGCATCCGAATGCCGGGCAAGGTTTGGAGCGCTGATTACACTACTCCCGGACCTGTTGAGCTTCAGCAGACCCTAGCGCAGATGCGAGAGGCGGGTTGCACCGCCGTGGTCATGGAGGTTTCGTCCCATGCGCTCAAGCAAAAGCGTGCGGATGGGGTTTTCTTTGATGGGATGGTCTTTACCAATCTCACTCCCGAGCATCTGGATTACCACCCTGACATGGACGATTACTTTGAGAGCAAGGTGAGGTTGTTTACTGAGCTTGCGGATCTTGCGATCCAAGCCGGCAAGAAACCTGTCGCCGCTATAGCCGAAGGGCAATGGGGCGCAAAGCTCGCAAAACGTTCCCATGCCCTTCGTACCGAGATGTTTGGGCCCCAAAGCTTGGTGGGGGGCTCCGACGGAATTCGCGGAACGATCGGAAGTGCGTCCTTCTTTTGTCCGCTTTTGGGCGAATTCAACCGCGACAATATCGCAGGCGCAGTGCGGGTGACCCAGCTTCTCGGGATTTCAGATGATCAGATCTCCCAGGGCCTTAGTGCGCTGCCGGGGGTTCCGGGGCGGCTGGAACGAGTAGTGCTCCCGGGGGCGACTTTTACGGTCTGCGTGGATTACGCGCATAAACCCGATGCGCTTCAAAAAGTTCTCGAGTCCCTCAGGCCTCAGGTGCCCAAGGGCGGAAGGTTAGTCGTCGTCTTTGGTTGCGGCGGGGATCGCGACCGACAAAAACGGCCCAAGATGGGCGGGATTGCTGCGCATCTTGCGGATCGCGTGATCGTGACTTCGGATAATCCCAGGACCGAAAAACCTGAAGCGATCATCGAGGAGATCTTAAGCGGCATTCCGGGTGGAAGATCTGCCGTGAGCGTTGAGCCCGATCGTCGCAAAGCCATCGAGCTTGCGATCACCGAGGCAAAAGCGGGCGACCTCATCGTTATTGCAGGCAAAGGTCATGAGGACTATCAGATCATCGCTGATCCGAGCGCTCCCAAGGGCACTAAGAAGATTCCCTTTGATGACCGAAAGGTCGCCTTAGAGGCTTTTGGAGCGCGATGAGCCGCGCTCAAATCCTTTTGACGCTTTTTCTCTGCAATGCGGCGTTCGCGCTTGAGCCCACACCTGCGCCCAAGGCCCCAGAGCCGGTATATGAAACGCCCGGCGCAGCCTTCACGATTAGCGCCGGTATCGATGTCGGTGGAATCGGTTTTTCACCAAGCGGATCAACCGGAGTGCCGGTGGGATACGGGCTATTTGCTGCCGGTGGAGCTTCGCTGCTTTGGGATCGGCTTGATGTGTTGGCACAGTTTAAGTATTTCACCGGAAGCTCGAGCTACTGGACCACCAACGTATTTGCCGGTTCAGCTTACATCGGGATTCGTCCCTTCAAGCATTGGCTCTCGATCGGGTTGAGTGTTGGAGGTTTTTACGCCTACCAGGTGGCAGTTTATGTTTTTTTGTTCCAAGGCGGAGCGGGCTTGATGTGGGGGCCTCGAATCGGAGT
>JBGAWT010000141.1:0-8917 GCA_044227445.1 Bdellovibrionia bacterium
AGAAAAGCAAAGGGGCGATCCATGAGCCCTGAGTGCGGGATTGAGAGGCGCTCACTGTTAATCTCCTGAGATCCCCAGGCAAGGAGATCGAGATCGATGGCTCTCGGCGCCCAGCGCGCAGCGTCGGTTCGTCCTAAAGCCCGCTCGATTTCTTTAATCGCGTCTAGAAGTTCGTGGGCTGCCGCTTCGGCACTCAGATCGGGCATCCAGCGAGGGCCGCGGACTTCCAAAAGACAAGCCGCGTTCAAGAAAGGAAGATTCCAATCCGCGGGAGCTCCCTTCGGAAGCATCGCTTCGGATTCGTAGATTGGAGAGGATGCCAGCAGCCGAAAACGCCCATGCCCACGAAGAGCGTTTCGCGCCCGCCTAAGCATTTCTAGGGCGTCCGAATGATTGGACCCTAATCCAACGATGATTTCACGAGGACCAAGCGTGAACATAGGACCATCCAAATCTGGGCTTACGAATCGTCACTTCCCAATCGCAGCGATGCGCGCGGAATTTCTCCTTAAAGCTCAGTTCCACGACTCCGCCAAGTCTCTCCAGGGTGTGGACTCTCGCATTTGAGGCGGCTTCGATGAGGGCTTTTTTCATCTCAGCTGCATCTAACGTGTCATGCAATCGATCCGTATGACATGCGGGAAACGTCTCGAGGCTCCGTACCAAAAGCCCTAGTCCGATTGGCTGCGGGGTCGCTCTTTCTTGTTCGCTGCAGCCGATCTGAAGCGAGAGCTCCACTTCGGAGATCTCAATTCGGCATGGCATCTAAGAACCTCCAGAGAGCTCGGGAAGCCTGATCAGCGGCTTGTTGGGCTTGGCGCTTCTCGGGTTCGCTGAGCGCACCCACCAGCTCTTGAAGTTCGACCGCGTGCCAGACGTCTGCTTGAGCGTGGACATCGAAGAAACGCGTGCCGTGGGTGGCCTCCGCGGGCTTGAGGTAATGCTTCTTAAGCGCCGCGGACTTAAACTGAGCAACCTCGGGAACTTGGGATTCGTAAGCCAAGATGGCGCCGAGTCCTTGTGCGGGACCCGAAGCGACGATTTCTTGGAATTCCGTAATCAACTCCTGGACGGCTGGGCCAGGTTTACCGGAGCGCACGGCTTGTCGGTCCCGTCCCATCGCTTCTGCGAAATCGAGCCACAGCTCTGGGTGAGGGGCTTGGGCGTTTTCTTCATCTGCCAGGTTACCCAAGATGACTTGGCGCTGCTTGAGCTCTTCGAGCTGGGAGTGGAGCCTGCTGAGGTAGCGCGGAAAATGGGCTACTTGCCAATAGTACTCGCCCGCATAGTGCTGAAGAGATGAAACGGGCAGCTCGCCGCACTCCCATTTTTTGTACCAGGGGTGAGAGAGGATCTTGAGTTGGACCAAAATAGGTTGGGTCATATGCAGCTCCTTAGGCGAGCCAACATCGCCGATGGAGGTAGATCAGTCGAATCAAATGGATTATAGAAACCGATTAGTGAAACTAAACGATCTAGATCTCAACAAACTGCATGTATTTCGAGTTGTTGCCGAATCCTCTTCGATGCGTGACGCAGGAAGGAAGCTTCTTCGCACGCCATCGGCCATAAGTCAGAGCGTGACGGGATTGGAAAGAAGCTTAGGTCTGCAGCTTTTTGTTCGCTCCGGCATCAGGCTGCAGCTTACAGATCCGGGGCGTCGCCTGCTTGAGCAGGTAAAGGAAAACGAAAAGGGCCTCCATTCCATTCTCGAACGGGTGCGCGCCCAACCTGAGCTCGTGCGTGGGCGCGTGAATTTAGGCATGCCCCACGGTTATCCAGCGGTCTCGCTAGGAGACCGCCTTGCATCAACGCTTGGGCGTTATCAGGAACTTCAGTTGAGGCTGCGATTTCTCTCCCATACAGACTTGGCTTTGGGTTTGATGGGCAATGAACTGGAGATCGCTCTGTCGCTGCAGCCGCTTAAGCTTTGGAACCGCAGGATCAAGAGCACCAAACTGAGGCAGGAGCATCTCATCTTGGCGGTGCCCGCTCAGTTCCGCCATCTATGCTCTGCTCCTCTCACGGAGCTTCCGGTGGTGGATTACTACCAGAAACCGCTTTTGATCGAAGGTTGGCTCAAGCACCATCGCAAGCGCAAGGTGAGCACTCGCATCCGTGTATTTGGTTCCAACTTAGAGCACGTCCTGCAGATGGTGCTCGCAGGCGTCGGATGTGCTGTTGTTCCCAGGCACTTGGTGGAGGAGTACTTAGCGCAGGGGACTTTGCTGGAGCACCCGTTGGATAAGCGCAGGCCATGGATCGAAAGCGTTTGGCTCAACTCGACCCGGGCGCGCAAGGAGTTTTCGCTCGCAACCCGGGCTGTTTGGGACTCTTTTGTGAAGAGAAGGCTAAAAAACCGATCAATTTCAATATGTTAAATATATGACAAATTTGGTTCATTATTAAGTCGGGCCCGCATAAAATATCTAAATAGGGGATGTTATGCGGGTTTCAACGCGATTTGCGCCTATCTTCGTCGCAACTACGATTCTATCTTTTAGTGGGTGCCGAGAGACAAAAGTCCTCAATGCAACGCCACCAAGCGCACGAGGACCTTCGTCCTCGCCTTTGCCGAGCGCAAGTCCATCGCCCTCAGCAAGTCCACAGCCTTCGCCCTCGCCAAGCCCAACCCCTTCGATACCTGTTTCTCCATCGCCTTCGCCTAGCCCAAGCACCCCGCCGTTTGGTGCCAGCGGCTGGACGGACTTAGCGATCGGTACAGGAGACGCGGATGCACACGGCGTCCGCGTACAGTCCGATGGAAAGATCATCGTTGCCGGAAACGCGTTGGACGGGAACATCTACTACATCGCGTTGGCGCGCTACAACTCCAACGGAACCCTAGACACCGGTTACGGAACAAACGGAGTGGTTTCGATCAAGGCCCCGATGGCCCCTACGGGTGTCGTAGCAGGATCCATGACGATCCAATCCATCGAGATGGATTCGAACAATCGCGTTTTACTCTTCGGCCAGGACCACTACCATAATTTCTACGTCGCTCGAGTTACGGCCAATGGGGTGATCGACGGCACCTTTAACTTTCCTGCCGGGAGCTATTCATTTACCGCCCCCAATAAGACGCTTCTCTCGGGAAAATTCCAACCCGGCGGGAAGATCATTCTCGTGGGTCAAAGCGGTTATCAGTACAGCGAAATGCTCCACGTCATGCGCATCGGCGCGGACGGTGCGGTGGACTATACCTTCGCTAACGGTCACGCCATCATCGATAAGCCACAAACCGGAACAGCGGCAGTGCTTCCTAGCGGCGAGTTGGTGATCCTCTCTGGCTCTTCGGTGTCTAAGTACACCGAAGCGGGAGTGCCGATCTCATCGTTCGGTACTCAAGGAACCGTCAATCTTTCCTTTCCTGTTCACTCCGCTGCCGGGCAAGCCGATGGCAAAATCGTGGTTGGCGGCGTCTGGTATCGGCCTCAGGTCAGCACCAACACTGCTCCGAGCGTCACTCGCTTAGAGGCAAACGGAGCCGTGGATACGAGCTTCGGAACAAACGGCATCTCTCAGCCGTTCCTGCCTTCGGACAACAACGTGTATAAGTTGAACAAGGTAGAAATCCTCAAAGACGGCAAGATCTGGCTTTTGGGAAGCTACTCTGCTTCGACAACGTATCGCTCACTCGGAGCTGCGATGTATCGCTTACTTGCAGACGGCCAGGGCGACGGCGCCTGGGGATATGGTGCGCTCGCAACGGTGAGCGGTGGCGCGATCACCTATGACCCCGACTCCTGTTTTCAAACCGACGGAAAAGTCGTTGTAATCGCCGGCGGAAATGGCTACCCGGGGCTCTTCAACCGAAAGTTCACGGTTTACAGAATGAAGCCGCCGGGGCTGTTGGATAAGCCTTAGTTCTGCTCTAGTTGGCGAATCCCTTGAAGCTCAGCTGCAGGATCCGGAGAGACATTGCACTCCGTTTTTGATCCTGCCGTTCGCATGTAGCGATCGAGCATTTTGCGATAGAGGTCGCTGATCCGTGAAGCGGCTACCATCTTCTCAGTGAGGCCCTCAGCGGTTTTTAACTCCTCGGTCGCAAATGCAATCCGAGCTAGGTCCGCTGCATCGTCCATGAGAGGACGGCAAACCGCGTTCTTGGCGGCGCTCTCCCGATAGCGATCATAGATGCCCTTGAGTATTGCCGCTTTGAACTGGGTGTTCTCGAGCTTCTTGAGCAGACGCTTGCTCTCGCCCTTTGAGTTGAAGGCTTCGCACGAATAAACAAGCGTGCGACCCGGAGCATCCATACGATTGACGGAAAAGTTAGGGGAAGTCGTCCAGTGAGTCGTAATCCTTAGGCTACCGAGAGAGTAGCGCTTGAACGAAGGCGCGATGCCACCTGCCTCGAATTGTACAAAGTATTCCGATTCCCCCTCAAGCCCGAGGACTTGCTGAGTGACGGATGCTACGCTTGCACTGGGTGCAGATTCAGTAAATTCCGTAATATCTTTTTGGCAGTGGCTCAAGACGTTTGCGAGTTGAACCGCTTCCTGTGAATAGAGGGTAGGCTTTTCGGCCGCGCTCGCTCCGAAGGAAGAAAGAAGAGAAGCGACGACCACGAAACGAGAGAGATTTTTCATGAGGGAGACTTAGCACAGGAGATGCGCCAAAAGAATAGGGAGACTCGGCCTTCGGGTCGACCACCCCCGCGCTTCCTGCGCGAAGTAGCTCCCTATGGACGTCGGCCATCCTTGGCCTCCTCTTTATTTTTTTCTCCTTCGGAGAAAGGGTCGTCGAACTCTCCTTCGCTTTGCTCAGCAGAGATTCTCGTCTCAGCCGGACCACAACGCCTCACCAAAATAAAAAAGGGATCCCTAAAGGGGATCCCTTTTTTATTTTATCGAATGGTGCGGCCGGAGAGACTCGAACTCTCACACCTTTCGGCATACGCCCCTCAAACGTACGTGTCTACCAATTCCACCACGGCCGCGTTTTGAGTGGGTTAGCTTTAATGGAGCGGCCCAGGGGTCGTCAACCGCTAAAACTCGAAGCGAAGGCCGGCGTAATACGTAAAAGTCCCCAGTGTAGGGAAGGTGGATGTATACCCCTGAAACATGCGCGCTTCGGCCACCAAATAGCTGCGCAAAACACCGATATTGACGTAAAAATCAGCTGCAGCGTCGCCTTCAAAGAAATTCAAAAGGATCATTCCGCCAAAGTAGGGGCCCTGAACCAACGAACCGCCCGTGAGGCTAAATCCACCGGTCGTACTGATGGCTGACGCATACATCAACGCATAGCCCGCGTAGGGGACGAGAGGCTGGTTCCTGAAATAACGAGCCTGATACGAAACAACTCCGCCTACGGCTCCACCCATCACGCCCATTGTATAGTCGAGCGAAAGACCGATTCCAAACACACCCGCGGCTTGGATCCAGGGCGGCTGCCATTGGAATCGCCCCGAAAATCCGGCTAGCGCGAAGCTAGCGAACTCCCCACGAGGGAAGGCGGCCCCACCCGAGATCTCAAGACCCCACATGGGCCTCAGTGTTTGATACAGCGGAATATTCGAGTTGCGGGTTTCTCCATTTGGAGAGGTCATGGGCCGGGAATCGGGTGACGCATCGCTGGAGCCCGTAAACTGCGCGGAGGCAGTTGCGCTCAAAAAAGAGGCGAATATGGCTAAGACAAGTCCCCGCATCATGACCGGATTGATTTTCTCACCCCCATGAGCCGTTGGCGAGTTGGTATGCGGCAATAACTGCCTATTCGCCCAGATAGGCTTTTCGCACTTCATCGGACTTCAGGAGCTCTGAGGCAGGCCCCGTGAGTACGACTTTTCCGGTTTCCAGAACGACGCCTTGCTGAGCGACCTCGAGAGCCTGCAGCGCGTTTTGCTCCACGAGCAAAACGGTCGTTCCTTCGGAGTGAATCTTTTGAATAATCTCGAAGATCTTCTCGATCCATTGCGGAGCCAACCCTAAGCTAGGCTCATCTAAAAGCAAGAGCTCAGGATGAGCCATGAGCGCCCGACCGATGGCGAGCATCTGTTGCTCGCCGCCGGAGAGGGTGCCCGCATTTTGGGTGCGGCGCTCGGCCAGTCTTGGAAACAGCCCGTAAACGCGTTCGAGATCGTGCGCCAGGTTAGCTTCGGCAGGTGCGATCCAAGCGCCTAGGTCCAAGTTCTCAGCCACCGTCAAATTGAGGAAAATCCCGCGTCCTTCGGGGGCGTGCGAGACGCGTTTTTTAACGATTTCGTGGGGCGGGACCTTAATAAGCGACTTGCCGTGATGGGTGATTTGGCCTGAAGAGGGTCTGACGAGCCCCGAGATCGTGCGCAAAAGGGTAGTTTTGCCTGCGCCATTGGATCCGATCAACGTCAGGATCTGCCCTTTTTGAACGCTAAACGAAACGCCACGCAGAGCTTGAATTGCCCCGTAGTGAACGCTGACGTCCTGAAGTTCAAGTAGAGCTGATGCCACGTGAATCCTTTGTCCGAGATGTTCCTAGGTAAGCCTCGATAACTTTGGGATTTTTCTGAACTTCATTGGGAGAGCCCTCGGCTATCTTAACGCCGTAATCCAGCACGGCAATGCGCTCGCAAATCCCCATGACGAGCTTCATATCGTGCTCGATCAAAAGCACCGTGCGCCCAAATTCGTCACGGATGCGCCGAATCGTATCCATCAACGCGCGCGTTTCCTGAGGGTTCATTCCGGCTGCCGGCTCATCGAGCAAAATCAGCTGCGCACCTGTGGCCATAGCTCGCGCGATTTCGAGCCTACGCTGGTCCCCATAAGGCAGATTACGAGCTTTCCATGACGCGCGAGCCTCGAGCCCAAAGAGCTTCAGAAGGTTCATCGCGTCTTGGGCTTTCTTCTCCTCCGCACGCATCGCTTTAGGAAGTCTTAGGAGAGACTCAATCCAGGTCTCGCGAGGGCGTTCGGGGTGATGATCCAAGGAGACTAAGAGATTTTGCAAAACGCTGAGCTCCTTAAAGAGCCTGATGTTTTGAAAGGTTCGCGCAACGCCGAGGGCTGCGATCTCAGAGGGCTTGCTTCCTACGAGAGACTTCGTGCCGAGCTTCACTTGGCCCTCAGTCGGGCGGTAGACCCCGGTAAGAACATTAAAGACGGTGGTCTTTCCGGCGCCGTTTGGACCGATGAGCCCAAAGATGCTGCCCTTAGGCACGGAGAGCTCCAAGCCAGACACGGCCTTGAGCCCACCAAAAGCCATGGTCATCGAAGAAACTTCAAGCAAAGCGCTCATGAAGTCTCCTCAGCCATTTTCCATTTTTTGCGCAGGCCCTGAGGCAAGAACGACGTCCATTCGCGCGTGCCCATGAGTCCATTGGGACGAGTGAGCATCAAAACGATGAGCATGAGCGCATAGATGACCATGCGAAAATCCAAATGCGTGATCTCTTGCAGCGGCCGGAGCGCCTCTCTGACGACAGTCAAAAAAACAGCTGCGACGACAGATCCCGTGATGCTTCCCATACCGCCTAGCACCACCATAATGATGATCTCGAAGCTGCGGTTGAAATCAAAGGTTTGCGGATTGAGATAACGCAGGAAGTGCCCAAAAAGCGCTCCCGCTACGCCTGCGAAAAAGGCACCTACCGTAAAAGCTCTGACTTTGGCTCTGGTCGTCGGGACTCCCATAGCTTCAGCGGCGATCTCGTCTTCTCTGACAGCTAAGAACTCACGTCCCAGATGCGAGTGAACGAGTCGCCATACGACAAAAAGAGTGATCACGACCCAGGTCATGACCCATCCCAGCTGAGTCATCGGCGGAATTCCCGAAAGACCGCGCGCGCCGCCCACAGCCTCGATGTTGAGGATCAACACACGAATGATTTCACCGAACCCAAGCGTCACGATGGCCAGGTAATCGCCTTTCAAGCGAAGTGAAGGCAGGCCAACCAAAAACCCCGCCGCAGCCGCTACGGTGCCTGCGAGCAAAAGAAGCACGAGAAAGATGAGCGGAGCTGCAAATCCCGTGAACCAATCCGGGTGAGCTGCTTGAAGGGTCGTGCCGAGATAGCCCGAGACGTAACCGCCCACGGACATAAATCCCGCATGCCCCATGGAGAATTGCCCAGTGAAGCCGTTCACCAAATTGAGGCTCACCGCCAAGATCACATTGATGCCCGCGAAGAGGATGATCGTATAAAAGTATTCGTCGAGGTGAGGTACCCAGAACCACTGAAGCAGCCAGAATACAGCGATAGCGGCCAGCCAAGGAGTATTGGATTTGAGCGAAGGGGAGATCATACCTTCTCCGTCCTTCGCACGCCCAAAAGGCCTGCTGGCTTCACAAGCAGCACTAAAATCAGAATGCCAAAGGCCAATGCGTCTCTAAAAGTGGGCGCCCAGTAGCCCACGACAAACTCTTCGGCCAATCCTAAGAGCAACGCCCCCACGACTGCGCCTGTTACATTGCCTATGCCACCGAGCACGGCTGCCACGAACGCCTTAAGCCCCGGCAGCACGCCCATGAGTGGTTCGATCGTCGGGTAGGCTAGACCCACCAAAACACCTGCTGCGCCAGCTAGGGCGCTCCCAACCATGAAGGTCAGGGTGACGATTCGGTCCGTAGGAATTCCCATGAGGCTCGCATAATCATGGTTGAAGCTGACGGCGCGCATGGCTCTTCCGACTCGCGTTTTGAGCAGCACGAATTGCAGAGCGACCATCAAGGTCATGGAAATGATGAATACTAGGGCCTGAATTGGGTTGATCTTGAGATCGCCCGTGCCCCATTCGCCGTGAGGTGCGTAGATCTGCGGAAAAAACTTAGGGTCAGCGCCAAAGAGCAATTGTCCTGAGAACTCCAAAAACAGCGAGACGCCTACTGCGGTGATTAAGACATTGATGCGAGGAGCCTTGCGCAAGGGCCGATAAGCCAATCGCTCGATGCAAAAGCCCAAAGCTGCGCATCCGACCATAGCGATTACGAT
>JBGAWT010000142.1:0-9143 GCA_044227445.1 Bdellovibrionia bacterium
GATCTCCAGTCATTGGGCGGACTCATCCGGCACCTCCGACGGTAGGGGCGGCACCGACAAAGCCCTCAACCGCTTCGCGGCGCTCTTGCTCCTCGACAAAGAATCGATACAAGCTTCGGCGATCCGCCATGAGCTCCGAATGGGTTCCCATCTGCCTCACTCGACCTCGATCCAAAACAAGGATTCGATCCACGCCTCGAAGGGTGGACAAGCGATGCGCAGCCCTGAACTCAGTGTGCTGCGAGCCTGCCTGGACCAAGCTCTTCAAGATTCGGCTCTCCGTCTCGCCGTCCACTGCGGAGAGCGCGTCATCCAAGATCAATATCCGCGGCTGAACGCCCAACGCTCGAGCAAGGGTGAGCCTCTGCCTTTGGCCTCCGGATAGGCCTTGGCCGTTTTCTCCAAGAGGTGTCTCAAAGCGGGCGGACATCCGCTTGATGGCTCCGCCTAAATCTGCGCGCTCCGCTAGCTTCTCGAGCGTCGTGTTTTCGAAGATCGAGCCCAGCGCGATGTTCTCTGAGATCGTATCGCGGAATAAGAACACCTCTTGGCTCACAAATCCCACTTGGGCGCGCAGCTCCACCAAAGGCCAGTCGAGGATGTCCTTTCCGTCGATGAACAAAGCGCCTCGAGGCGCGTCGTAAAGCCTAGGCAACAGCGAAAGCAGAGTGCTCTTTCCGCTTCCCACGGATCCCAGCACGCCGATCTTCATTCCAGGCTCGATGACCCAGTTCACGCCTTCGAGAACGCGACGATCCGTCCCGGGATAAGAAAAAGACAGCGACTTAAACTCGATGAGCCCTTGCATCTTCCAGGGACCAGGAACTTCGCTAATCGGCGCCTCAGGCTGCGGCTCCACGCGCTGAGCCTCGGCCTCTAAGAACACTTTTTTGAGGCGATCAAAGCTCGTCACAGCTCGCTGGAACTGCCCCACTGCCGTGCCCAGCGCAGTCATGGGCCAAGAAAACTTCTGAATGTACCGCTGAAACGCGATGAGAGTCCCGAGCGTCGTTGCGCCTCCCATCAGGTAGTCATGGCCTCCCACAACGAGCAAAATCAGAGTTCCCGCGCTCGTAGCAAAATCCAGGGTCGGACCGAACGAAGACTGTACGCGCGCCAAACTGAGCTGGTCCTCCACGTACTCCTTGCTCTTGGCTCCGATGCGATCCACCAGAACAGGCTCGGCGCCATAGGCCTTAATGAGCCTGGCGCCCGCAATCCCTTCTTGCACTTGGGCCGTCAATTCGCCGTAGCGCTGCTGCGATCCCTCATAGCGAACATGAATCTCGCGCTCGTTGCGCCACATCAGCCAAGGCACGAACCACAACGGAATCGTGATCCAGAACGTCAGCGTCGGATTCATGAACATCATCGCAACAGGAACCGTGCACAAAAAAACAAGCGCGTCGGCAAGCACAATCACTCCCGGACCAAAGGCTTGCCGAATCGCTTCGGTGTCAGTCGTTGAGAGCGAGAGGAGATTGCCCACTCGATTGCGATCAAAAAAAGATGCCGGCAAGCTCATGAGCTTGCGCGAGAACGCAAGCCTCAGCTCCTTGCTCGCTTGAAAGCTCGCGCGCACCAAGTACATGCGCCAGCCGTAGCGACCCGCCGCTTGCGCAAGCGAGATAACCAAATAGAGCAGAGCCCATTTTTGCAGCGGCCCCCAGGCGATCATTCCTAGCGACTGAGAGGAACCCACTTCGGACGCGACCCAGTCAACGACGGCTTTAAGAATGAGCGGAGGTAAGATTTCCAGCAGATCAACAAAGGCGAGTGAGAGCAGCCCGATTAAGACCCAACTTCTGTAGTTCCGGATGTACCAGAAGAAGAGCTCTCGGAATTTTGAAAATGACTCAGGCATCTTTGAAAATCCTCGGGCAGAGGAGCCTCGAAGGAGCTTTCAGTATGCCGAATCGGGTGCGGCAGCGTCAAGGACGCCGCGTGCAACAAGCATCTCGGAATGCGAAAAGAACCAACCTCAAAAACTCCGCCATACAAAGCGTCGCCTAAGATCGGCGCGCCTTGCTGGGAGAGGTGAGCTCGGATCTGATGCATGCGACCGGTCTGCGGCAAGCACTCCACCCAATAGACCGATTGGCCGGCCGCCTTCCAACGCCCCAGGACCTTAAACCGCGTGAGAGCTTTGTCACCACCTGAGCGAACTGCTTCCATTCGCTTCTGCTTTCCCTTGATAACGCGCGGAGCCAGGAAGTTATCCACTTCGAATTGATCGGGTAATCGCACGCTCAAGGGAGAAGCACACAAAGCCCAATACCGTTTCGTGATCGAATGGGAACGAAACGCTTCGGCCAACCCTTTGTTGGCTTCCTGCTTGAGGGCAAAAACGATGACTCCCGAGGTATCGCGATCCAGCCTGTGGTGCAGACCGACGTAAGGCGGCTTTCCGTCTCGTTTGCTCAAGAAGCGTTTGAGCTCCTCAAACAGGTTGCCGCGGGCCTTATCCAAGGTCGGCTGGGTGGGTACCCCCGCCGGCTTGTTGATTGCTATCCAATCGCCATCCTCCGAAAGAATCTGCCCCGCCGAAAGCTCCCACGCCTTTTGAGGCGCAGGCGCATCGATTGCGCCATGAATCTCGATGGTGGCTCCAGTCCGAAGCTCCTTTGAAGCGATCCTCACGCGCTTGCGATTGAGGTAGACGGCTCCTTGCAAAATGAGTGCGCGAGCTCGTGCGCGCGAGATGGCCAGGCGCTCAGAAAGCGCGTGATCCAAGCGGACTCCCTGCAGCTCTTTGGGAACGACGATTCGCTGGGACTTCATAGGGCTCTCCTACTACAGATCGGTTTGGGTTGCAGTTTGAGTTTCCGTTCCAAGACTCAAACTGTACTGACTGTCAAACTGCCCTCTCAAACCGGCATTTCTTGCCCCTCGACCCCGCGCGCGCTTAGCGAAATAATGAAGGAAGATGGCGGAAGGTGCATCCAACCGAAAATCTAGCGCAGGCGGGACGAGCGAAGTCGAGCTCTCACCTGCCGTTTCTGAGATCTCCCTGCCGGAGCTAGAGGCTGTATCGGGTGAGATTTCAGCCCCCAGCGAATCGAGCGACCCGAGCATGAAGCTCGAGCTCCCTCCAGGGAGCGAGGGCAAGACTACTCAGATCGCTCCAACGACGGCAGCCACCGTCGAAGAGGAAAAAACCGACCCCGGCATTCGAATTCCTACGATCGCTCCGACTCCCGCAGCCGCGCCTGTCAGAGCCTCTGCCCGCGCCTCCGCGCTTACAGCGCCCAGATTGCTAAGGCCCGTAGCCCGGCCGGCCACCGCTGCAGCCCCTACCCCGATCCCCGCTCCAGCAGCAACTCCGCGCCTTCCGGATCTAGGCGTCGCCCAAGCATTCTTGCGGGATCCGAGCATCACCGAAATCCTGATCAACGACACGCGAAGCATCACCGTTGAGCGAAATGGTGTTCTGGAGCTGACTCCACAGCCCATCGGAAACCTCGACGAGCTCAATCGCGTCGTACGCTCCATTCTCGACGTAACGGGCCGCACGCTCACTCCCGAACAACCCTATCTCGACACCCACCTCGCCGACGGCTCGCGCGTAAACATCGTCGCTCCGCCCCTGGTTTTGCGCGGCCCCTGCATTTCGATTCGAAAGTTTCCCGTGAGGTCGCTGACCTTGGAGGATCTCATCCGCTTAGGCTCGCTCGACAAGCGCGCGGCTTACTTTCTGAACGTCTGCGTCCTCTCGCGTATCAACATCCTGATCTGCGGCGGAACGGGAAGCGGCAAGACAAGCCTTCTAGGCGCCTTGGCGATGTATATCCCCAGAGGCGAGCGCATCGTAACAATCGAAGACACCCCTGAGCTCAAGATTGGCCACCCGGATAGCGTGCAATTGCAGACCAAGCCGGCTAGCCCGGGCGCTACGGCCATCACCACACGCGAGCTTCTGGCAAACTCCCTGAGAATGCGCCCAGATCGCGTCATCGTCGGGGAATGCCGCCGTGGGGAGGCTTTAGACATGCTCCAGGCCATGAATACCGGCCACGACGGATCAATGACCACCGTGCACGCCAATTCGCCCCGTGATGGCCTGGCTCGGATCGAAACGCTCTGCCTGATGGCCGGAATCGAGTTGCCTCTTACGGCGATTCGCAAGCAGATGGCTAGCGCCATCGACCTAGTCGTTCAGGTCAAGCGCATGCGCGATGGGTCCCGTAGGGTCATCGCCATCGCCGAAGTCACCGGAATGGAAGGCGAGACCCTCACTCTACAAGATATCTTTAATGCGGATGATTCCGGTCGGTTGACCTGCACCGGCTACGTTCCGCAGCTCATCGACCGTCTCCGCGACAAGGGCATCGAACTGCCCGCGAATTATTTTTCGCCAAATTAGCTTCCCCCCCTTGCGCTGAGCGCGGATTCTCACTTACCCTCTTAAGATGTCGGCTCGCCAAACGCGCGACAAACGGGGTGTGCTCTTCATTTCGCTGATCAGCGGAGTTCTGTCTGCCTCGCTTGTTATGAACTTTTTACAAGCAGGGGTATCCAAAGACCCCTCGATGTCCTCTCCTGCCGCGATCAACGAGGTTTGGGTGATGCGCGAAGATAACTCGCTGAGCTGCGACCCGAAGAGCGGCGAGGCGCTTGAAATCGCCGCCCAAGCGCTTGAGAAGAAAAAAATTCAAGTCCTGGGCCGCCGAAAAGCCGAAGACGGAAAAATGCACGCGCAGTCCTGTGGCATTCCTACCGGCCGCCAAAACGCGCTCAAGATCCGACGCGCGGATCTCAAGAAAGCCAAGGGCCTTGGCTTTCAAATCGTCGACGCCAAATAACTAGTAACTTCTGTTGCGGCGCTGCGAGGGGCCTTCGAGCATCTTTCGGCAATTATAGCCTTGCGGCTCGTAGTGGGTTTCGAGCTTCGCTCCATGCCAATCCGGGTCCCCTGGCTGCGGAGATTTGTCGACGGGAGCTGATACGATCCAGCTGGATTCGGCGGGCTTGCTCTCCGACGGCTGATGAATCTCGGGTTGCGTCGCGGGCTTTGCATCGGCGGGTTTTTCGGTGGGCTTGGGAGCTTTTTCCGAAACTTCAGCCAAAGGGCTGCGTACAACGTCCTGGCGAACTCGCAAGTCGCCCTTCACTCGATGCTCTTGAGTCGCGAGCCGCGGTAGAAGCGCCTCGACTTGTCTGAACAAACCCGAATTGACGCCAAAAGATCGAACGGTCTTCGTAAAAAAATCCTGCTCCAAAAAACGAAGGGAGAGCCGCGGGCCAAATACAGGGCTCTCAAGCTCCACGACGTGGCCTCCTTGCCTCACCCACAGCTTACCTGCCTCAGCTCGGATGATCGCCACTCGTTCGCCCTGCTTGCCCAAATCGACGGATTGCTCGAGCTCTGCTGAGTATCGAACCACGCGCTGTGTTCCATCGGGCTTCTGCGTGAGCATCCAGGTATGGTCATCCACATGCCGCGCTTCAAGCAGAGCCTCTCCCGGAACCAGCATGGAAAGGCTTCGGACCTTCGTGAGCTTCCCGAAAAGGGTATCAAACTCGAGAATATTTCCTTCGGACGTGAGGATCTCAAGCCGCCCCGCAGAAGTGCGGTGCAAATCAGGCACGGAGCGAATGATGCTGCCGTGACGAGCCACGATGCCGCTGCCGCCGATCTCAACGAGCTCGCCCTCGCTGGAAATCGCAAAGAGAGTCCGCTCCGCTTCGCCTTCAAGCGCTGTGTAGGTGCCTTCTAGGCGTCTAAGCGCGACCTTCCCATCGCCAGACTCAGTATCGGCAGCTCCAAGCCAAAGAGATCCACTCTCATCGAGCAGGAGCAACGAGCCCGGATTCACGCGGTCCGGATAGATCTCGAACCCTACGAAACCGAATTTGCGCACCCTCATCGAGCTGCTCCTGAAAAGAAGCCGAGAACCCGCAAAGACATTGGTGGATCGCTCACCGGGCCTGAATTCCCAAATCAGGAGATCCGACGGATGCAGAGAATTAGAGCCTTGCTCCAATATGAAAAGCGGTGAGCCCAGCTCGCTGCGCTGAACTCGAGGAGGTTCATCAAAAAAGGTCATTGCACCCGAGAATCGAATGTTAGCGATGAGCTTTTTAAGAGAGGCCGCACGAGCCTCTTCGAAAAACTGTTTGGCCGCGGGACCGAGGCCAAGATTGGATGGAGAGGTTCCCGTTGGCTGGGAGGAGGGATAGAGTACAGAAATATCTACGACTGTGCCCTTAGGAATGTGCTGCTTGTCTTCGTAGTTCTTGTTAGCGAAGGCATCTGAGACGAAAAACACAAACAAGAGAGACAAGAGCCTCATGAGCCGCTCACCTTGTCCCTAGGGACTGAGGTCAAAGGGTCTTTGCAATCGGCAGGCACGGAGATGGGCTGCAAAACTCCATCGCGAACCATCCGCTCACGAATTTCGTCGAGCTTCAGACCCTCGCGCACCCACTGAGCGATCTTCTCGCCCATAGGCGCTAGCAACTCGCTGCTATGAATCTGATGAGCCGAATCATAAAGCCTGGAGAAAAACTCATCAAAAAGAAACTTAGAGTCCGGCTCGAGATCCACGGAATGGCCTTTGACGAAGAAATTTACGGTCGCCGTCTCGAGCTTCTGCCTTAAGTTGTCTCCAATTTGGGCGCGCAAGAAAACCTTCAAGACATAATCGGCCTTGCGCGACTCCCAAAAACTCCCCTTCTTGTAGGGAGAGAAAGAGCCAACGCGATAGCGAATGTCGATCTTAAGAGGCGTACGCGACCATTCGGTTTTCTTGTCGAATATCGCGTTCTCCAGATGCTCTTGCAGCAAACCGCTGATGGTCGACTTGATGATCGATTGCACCTGGGCTTGCTTGGCGGGGTTGTCGAGTCGCACCCTTTCGAGATTCTCCGGGACATCCGCAACCGCAAAGAAGCCTGCGGAATTCTTGCCTTGGATTGCTGCGAAGAGAGCCTTGAGAGACTCGATTTGCTCGGCGTGTTTGCGCTTGGCAGCTTCAAGTTCAGCAAGCTCCTTGGACGCCACCTGGATCTGAGCCTCAAGGTCTTTTTTCTTAGCGATGGTCGCAGCTTGGATCTTTTGAATCTCGGTATCCGACTCGAGTCTCTTTTGGTCCCGCAGATCTTCAACGAGCCTCTGGCGCTTGCTCTCGAGCTCCGCGTTCACTGTGGATTTCGAAGCCACTGAGTCTGAGAGCTCTTGCTCGGTTTTCTGGAGCGCGCTGACCCTTGCGGCGATCGTTTGGATCTTCCCCGCCTCCGATCGACGCATTGACTCGAACTGCTTGATCTGATTGGCGAGCTCTTTCTTCACTTCCTCGGGTAAGCTGCGAAGCCCTGTTGAGCGAAGCTGCGGGCGTGAGAGCGGGATCCGTTTCCATCTCTTGGATCTCAAGCAAGCAAAGATCGACAACTGATTCGTACTCTTTGACGCCTTCACGGACTATCGGCCTCGACACCAGCGCCAGGACGAACCGTTGTTGTCCGCCTGCGCGTACGCAGCTTGGATCATGGCAACCGCCATGAGCATTGGCGTTAGCGCATTTTCTGCGGCGAAGATCCTCAAGAATCGCTGATCTCCTTCCATCCACCGCCACGACCGTGAACTATCGACATAGGGCGCACGTTGCTAGCATCCAGTGTCAGGCAGGGACACGCGCCAATTCTTCCGAGCTTAAGAAGAACGCCTCCATCTTCTTGATCGTGGCTGCGTCGATTTTTTTTGATTCAGGCGTGCTAGCTATCTTAGATGCCTCGTGCTCAGCAGGGGTCTGGGCGGGGAGAATAGCGGAAGCGTAGGGAATCGAAAAAAAGCCTAAAAAATAGACCGTAAGGACGGTAAATCGTGAAACTTCCACAGCCCGCTGGGTCTACTACAGGCATTTACATAAGTCAGTTTAAAATAGGAAAAGTCGAAACAGATCCAACGGAAACTAGGACGGTCTTGTCAGCGGAATTCAAGGTATTCCGGCTCACCCCGGGTCCAATTGATAAAAAATATGAGTATTCGTCGCGTCAGGATGACGCGTGCGCAGCAAGCGACGAAGGACAGGATGTCCAGAAACTAGAGGTTCATTATCAGTTGTAAGTAAGGTGTTCCGGCTCACCTCATCTCTCGCATCACGCTCGAGATGGCCCGCACGGCGGGCACGGTTCGCTCGGACCCTTTTTAACATCCGTTAAAAAGGGGGGACCGGATCTGGGGGGCGAAGGGGGTTAGGGGGGAATGCCCCCCAGATCCGGTTACCTGGTCGACGTGCCATCGAGAACGATTCCGTAGTGATCAATCTTCGCTAAAAGCGTAGATCGGTCCATACGGGCGATCCGACAGGTTTTGTCGATTTGGTAATCAAAGCTCTTCAATACTTCCTGAAGATAAATTTTTTCAAACTGCTCTCGTGTCGCGTGGAAGTCGATCCGATGGGTTCCAAAATCCGGCAGGTCTGCCGAAGTAAGCCTTTCGGTATCGCACTTGCTCACGGCTAGCCTCAGCACGTTGCGCAGTTCGCGCACATTGCCTGGCCAGTCATAAGACCGCAGCGCTTCGATCGCTTCGGGAGTGATGCCGCGGATAAAATCACGCGCCAGCTCTCTCACGATCTCATCGAGCACTCCGAGGACAATCTCCTCGAACTCCTCACCGCGTCGGGAGAGGTTGGGCATGTCGACTCTGAAAACCCCCAGCTTCGCTAAAAGCTCGGTGTTAAACAGGCCGCCCTGGGCTCGGTTCTCAAGCGCATGCGACGTCGTAGCGATCACACGCACATTGAGGATGCGACTCACTTCTGAGATCTCGTCTTCGGCTTGTGGCTTTGCGATATTCGCACGGGCCACAGGAGCGTAGTTCGGACCAGAGGAGCCATCGCCTGCTCCCATCACGCTCTCGTGAACACCGAAGTTCACTAAGGACGCGGCAGGAATCGAACGGGTGCGCAGAAAACGAAGCAGAAGCTTTTGTTCCCCGAGCCCGCGCTCAGCGATTTCAGGAATGACGAAAGTGCCATTCTGAGCTTTTTCCAACTGACTTATCAAAGAGCTACCCGCTGCCGCTTGGATGTACGGACCGCCCGACCTCGGGCTATGTTCGTGAATCCAGCGCGCCAGGGAGGACTTTCCACTTCCGGGGCCCCCGTGAATTAACACAGGCGCTCCATCAGTTTGCGCAG
>JBGAWT010000143.1:0-9112 GCA_044227445.1 Bdellovibrionia bacterium
TGCTTTGCTCGAGCGGCAGATTAATTCTGTTTCGGAGCTCGAGACATTCATCAATACGAAACTCAGGCCTAGAAAAGTCGAACTTGGAGGTTTTTCGGACCTTTTCGGAACGCTGATCTTAAAGCATCCAGAGTGGATCAAATCTCAAGCAGATGTCGATGCGTTGTTTCGAGAGGGTTCATTCTGGAAACAGTTCGATTGGAATTCGATGACTCACGCCCATGGTTGGAATGAGGCGATTCACGGACAATTCGCAGAGAAGATTCGCAAGTTTCCAGAAGTCTGGAAGTATGACGTGCGTTCGACCGAAAAGCTGCATGCTTTGGCTCACAAGCGGCTTGAGGCATTGGAACTTGCGCCCAAGACGTTTGATCAGCGGCTTGAGCTTTGGAAGAAGCTCACTTCGCGCGGCGTGACCAGCACGACGGACGCGATGTTTGCCGATCTGTATCGCGAGGCGCCCGAGTCCCGAAAGCCTGAGTTTAGAACGTTTCTTGAGCAAGGCCGCGTGTGGGAAGACACGATTCGCGTGGACATCGTTTCTGAAAGTATGAAATCCAACGAGCAGTATAAGTTTCTGCTCAGTTCCAAATCCGATGATACGGAACGAGAACCCAAGCTCAAGGAGTTGCTGGCCTGGGTTAAAGAGCAGTTCCCGGAAAAAGGAATTGGCTTCGTCCAGATCCTGGAGAAAGTTTCGCGCGATATCCGCAGCACGGAAGCCGAGAGCGGCATCATTCATGCCTTCAAATATCGCCAAGCCGGAGCTCGCACGGAGGATATCGGGTCCCGTTATTTTTCGCAGGTGCTCACCGATGCTCACAGCTGGAAAAAATCGGATCAATGGAACTTGGTACTTTTTTTACGCGGCGAAGCGGCCCCTTCGCCCGTAGTGGCTTTGCGCTTTGAGGCGCTGGGATATGAGAGGGCACAACGGATGTTCTCTCTTGTTCCGCTTCCGCTAAAAGCCGGGATGTTGGATGCGTTCTTGGACTCGCCTCATGGATTGCTGGGCAAGGTCAATCCGAGCGGCGGATATGCCAAGGTGATCACCGATCATCTCATGAAGGACAGTACCGAAGAATCGCAGCGCGTAGGCAAGGAGCTGCTTGAGGCGTTCCTGTACTCGCTTCGCAAAACGGGCAACAAGCCTTTGCAAAGCTCGACGCTGTCTTATTTGCTGGCCATGCAAAAAAAGAAGAGCACACCAGGCGAGATCCTAAGAAATATCCTAGAAGTTTTCGGCTCCACGGGCATCAAGATCGGGCAGTTTATCGCGGCGGCGGAACTCCTAGGCCCTGAAGAGACGCAGGTCATGCGCACGCTTCAAGACCGAGCCAAAGAGCCCCTGCGCGAGGAGATCTACCAGGAGCTTAGGTACATAAAAGAAGAGGTGGGTCCCAAGATCGCCGAGAAGATCCCCAAGCTCGTGATCGAGGATCTGCTGGGCTCGGCGTCTTTGAAGTACGCGGTATTGGCTACGGAGCCAAGCACCGGGAAGAAAGTCGTCTTAAAAGTCCTGAGACAGGAAGCGGTCGCCCACACCAATGCGGAGTTTGCCCAGCTCGATGAGATGGCTAATTACCTTTTTAAGAAGTTCGGACCCAAGTACGGGATTTTCAGGAGTATCGTGAGCGCATCGAAGAAGGCGGTGCAAAAGGAACTTTCGTTAGTCGATGAGGTAAAGAAGGGCGTGATCGCGCGCACCGAAGTTTACCAAGGATTGGATACACCTTCGGCTCGATTCAAAGTGCCCCAAGAAGGTCTGATCGGAAAGCGGCTGATCGTGGCCGAATTCGCTCCTGGAGTTGGGATCAGGCAGCTCTCGCCTCCGTCGGCGCAAAAGGTCTCGCAGCAGATATTAGAAGCCGAAAAGAAGAACCTGTTTTCTGGAAAGCCCAAGGTGAGTTACGACCCGGATCGGCATCCGGGCAACTACCGGATTCTTGAGATCGACGTGAATACGTTTCTGGTTTCGCCGATCGACTTCGGCCAGCTTGAGGTGATCTCCGCTGAGCAGATCGATGAAGTCGTTTCGCTTTTCTCCCTTTCGCAGATCATGCCGCACACCGGCGCGACGAAATGGTTGGCCAGCGAAGTCGCGCGCATTTTCAAGCTGCCCGCTTCAAAAACATCCTCGCTTCAAACGGCGTTAGCGCGATACTTCCCGGGAGAAAATCTCTCGCCAGCCGCTGCTTACTTCAGCCTGCTCTCGGCTGTTCAGGATTCGGGTACCGAAGTGCAGCTGCCTTACTTCGATTTTTTTAGAGGATTGGTGCAGCTCAAGCAGTATGAGGGGCTACTGGATTCGAATGCCATGCTCTCGTCGGCGATGAAGGAGTTTGAGGTGAGAGTCAAGGCGCGCGCAGAGGTCTATGTAGGTAAAATGACCCTTTCGCCCCTAGAGCAGGTCAAAGCCGCGATCCGAAACCCCGAGGTATTGAAGGCCAAGCTGCGCAAATGTGGCCTTTGGTTCGCCCTGGAGCAGGAAAAGAAATGAAACGCTCAAAGGGACCTTCATGAAACCCGCGAAAAGGACCTATACTGAGTTCGTGGGACCGCGCATTTTGAAGCTCGTACTGCATTGCGTTTTGATGATGACCGCTGGGCTTTCCATTGCCTTTGCCGCCGATCGCACTCAACCCGGCGACCCTCTGTGGAACCGTATCGACGCGATGAGCTGGACCTGGCGCCTGCAGGCGCTGGATGCTCATGGACGATGGCAGGAGCGCGACTTGCGGGACATTTTCCCGCTTGAGGTGGAGACCGCAGCTGGTGGGAAGTCCCACGTCAGGCAGATCGCTAGCTTTCGCGAGCTCGATCCCTCAACCGGTGCACGCGTTTCGTGGCGCGGGATTCCTTGGGTTCCTTTCATCGAAGGCGCGCTCAGTCAGCTGACTCCCGAGGATCGCACTCAGATCGACTTGCTTGCTGTCTCTTCGACCGAGCGACCGCGCGAGACGATTCTCATCCCGCGCTGGCTCGTCGTGAAGTACTCGCCTTGGATCGCGCTGGAGCGCGACGGAAAACCCATTGCTCCTACGATCGTGTTTCCCTGGTCCACTCGCGCAACGCTTTCGCGCGAGGAGGTGCCGGCGCTCTCCTTCTTGGTCAAGAGCGTGGGGAAGGTGACGCTTACCGGAACGCGCGCCCAGTACGCATCGATGGTTCTGCTCAGGCGCACGGACCCCGTAGCGCTTCGGGGCGAGAAGCTGTTTTTGAAAAACTGCATGGCCTGCCATTCGGCAGGGTTTGCAAGGCAGCGCGGCCCGGCGCCCGCCGTACGCGAGCTTGCCGCTTCGCAATCCGGAATTCCTGGCCACCGCTCTTTGCGTGGATTGGCCCACCTGGATACCCCCGCGCGTCGTGCGCTCGTAAAATATATCGACGCGCTGGTTGAAGAAGGCGGCGGTGGAGATGCTTCCAAGCGCTGGGTGACTGGCGCGCAAGGCGCCGATTCGTCGGACCCGCGCGAGTACGGGTATTCGCGCGGCTCTATCAAGCTTTCGCGCTAAAGCTGTTTTTCGAAGGGCAGCGAGATTTCGAGCAGGATCTTGTCCGTGATGTCCGTGGGCGACTTAAATTCTTGCGCCTGTTCATTGGTGATCTTCGTAGAATTTGGAACGTCGTGCTCAACGAAGTCTTTGCGAAGCGACAGAGCGATGTCCGTGTCCTGGAACGCGATGACCGTTTCGCTATTCAAGAATGCGCTGCGCGGATCGAGATTGAACGATCCGACGATGGACTGGGTGCCATCGACCGTCATGAACTTAGCGTGAATCGTCGTGAGGAAGCGGTGCCCATGGTATTCGCGGATCTCCATGCTGCCTTTGGCGCCCGGAACGTTGACTGAGAGCAGCTCGGCGTAAAGCGCGCGGCCCACGCGGCTCAGCGGCGCCAAGTCGTTGGTCTCCATGCTGTTGGTGATGATCTTGACGTGAACGCCACGCTCGCGCACCGCGCGCATCATGGCTTCGCGCACGCGCTTGGTCGGAACGAAGTAGGCGTTAGCGATGTAGACCTCATGCACGGCGCTGTCGATCATCTGAACGTAGGCGTCTTCGATGTACGTCTCGCCGAAGCGCGGGCGGCTTTGGATGAAGCGCGCCTTAGCGGGCTTGAAGGGAATCTCCATCTTCATCGCGTCTTCGTGCAGGCTATTGACTTCGGCGCGGTTGAACTTGTTTTCAAGAAACGGGATGCGCGTCTTGATGCCGATGGTTTTTTCGACGAACGAGAGGACCCAGTTACAGATCTTTCGCCAAATCGGAAACGTCTTGTCGCTGTTAAAGAGCGAAGGCCATCGCTCCTTGTCGGCTTTGAAGATCGCGTGGTCTTGGTCAAACGACTGGGTGAGGTCTTGCACGATCTGGCCGCGGACGGCGACGTCCTGGTCGCGCCACAGGCGCTTGCGGACGCCTCCGACCTGAAAGTACTCGTTGGCCATGTTCATGCCGCCGCCGATGGCCATGGCTTGATCCGGAAGCTCGGCATCGATGATCAGCAGCTTGTCGTGAAAACGCATATTGCGTCTTGGTAGGTCCAGCACCTTGTCCACCGGAACCTGCCAGGGAAGTTCGTAGCCCTGCACTTCGACGCCCGCCATGCGCAAGTCGTAGTACATCCACTGGGCTTGCAAGCTGAGATTGGATAGCGCGTCCACCATGACGACGACGCTCTTGCCCTCAGCCGCCTTGCGCTTGAGGATACGAGCGATAGCTAGGCCCGATTCGTCAGCCGAAAAAATCAGCGCACGCACGCGGATGGACTTGGTAGCTTTTTCGAGCATGTAGAGCCGAGCCATGAGTGCAGCGCTTCCGCTGCTGAGCAGGGCCGCTTCGCATTCGGCCCCTGAGCGCGTGGGGTAGAGATTGATTCCTTTTTTAAGGCATTCGCCGGGCGCAGTGGTGAAGCAGGAAAAGCTCTCAGGGGCTTGAGCCTGGGGCGCGGCCCAGGCAGGGCTTACGCTCAGAGAGGCCAATATAAAGGAGAGGGTTGCGCGCATCTTCATAGGCGCTCGTGAGGTAGCAAAAGAGGATATGTTGGTAAAGTGTTTTAATCGGGTAATAGGGGATTGGCTTGGGCGAATAACCCACTGAAATTCTTAAGCTGTTTTGCTTCGACGTGAAGGACCCGCCCGCCAATGCCTTTAACCAGGTCTTGTACGATGAGCTTGCCTTCGAGACTTCCTGAGGTGCCGGGAAGTACAAGCCAGCCATCCAGGGGAACTTCCTCCACGCCTCGGATTAGCTCCGTTTGCCTTCCGCGGTCATCTTCCCAGATCACCAGCAGGTCATCGAGCAAGGGGTGTTTGATTGTGAGCTTAAGCTGCCAGGCCTGACCCTCCGCTCCCGAGAGTTGAAGCGGGATGCTCAGAGCGCCCTGTCCATCCGGAATCAGGCCTCCTTCAAAAACCGCGATCGACGCGCCCTCAGCGGATCGCAAGCGCTCCGAGGCGAGATCCTTGTACTGGGCCTTGAGCTCTGGCAGCTCTAAACCTTGGGCAACGGAGGTGAGCGGAGAGCTCATCCAGCTGAGCAAGGTCTGAGTCGAAAGGCTCTGAGGTGCAAGCCACGCCCAGGCGACGCTCGAGAACGTCAGGGCTTCGGAGTAAGTGCCGCGCTTGATCCGGAAGGAGGAACAGCTCCAGGTCCCGTCTCAGGAGATTTGTCTTTTCTTCCAAGGCCCCGTCGATTTTGGCGTCTTCAAGCAAAACGGCTGCAAAGATCCGAAAATGCCTCGCCTAATGACATCGATCGGTTGCCCGGGCCGCCCAGCTGCTCTTGGGCCCAGTGACCGACTTCATGAAAAACCAAGCTTGGGTTTTGAGCGGGCGAATTGCAGGTGTCGCTCCCGCTCCGTCGATATAGGTCTTGCCCGCCATGAATGAGCTCGCAGCCGACGGGCTCGGACATCACGCACCGAGGTGGGGGGATTGGGCTAGGTATGAACCCTGAGCACCGCCCTTAGTTTGAACGAGAATCAATGCCTGCCGCACCAGTGCATTGCATCGTGCAACGAGATCGTTCTCAGTCAGCTGCGCGGCTAAAGCGCTGCCCGAGCTCAAGGCCCCAAGAATAAAAAAAGAAAACGATCGGATCCTCCGCCCCACGCAGAAGTCCCTCCCACACAGGCGAGGAGATATCGGCGCCGTCGAAGTTAGTCAACAGAGGGGCCCTGGATTTCTAGAGGTTGATTGTTTTTGTTCGTTATTATAAGCGCTTCGGTCATGCGAAGGCTCGTCCTGTTCTTATCTTTGGTGCTTTTGCCCCTTTCGGGTTGGGGCAAGGAGCTTAAGGTCCTCACCCTCAATGTCTGGGGGGTCAAATGGGGCGCCTCCAAACTGCGATCCGAGCGCATTCCTCTGATTCGAGACTACCTTGCCGCGCAGGCTGCCGATCCTCAGGGTTGGGATGTCATATTGCTTCAAGAGGTTTGGTCCGCAGGCGATCAGGCCCTGCTTGCTCAAGCGGGCTACGCCTTTAGCAGCACGGCTCACGTCAAGACCGTGCGCCCGGGGCTGATGGTCCTTAGTCGATTTCCCATTCTTGAAGCAGGCTTTGAGCCCTACCGTACCCGGGTTCCGCTGGGTTGGGAGTTTGCGTTCCTCTCCAAGCGCGGTCTGCTCTGGAGCAAAATCGCGGTCCCAGGCATGTCTCGTCCGCTTTGGGTCGGAAACACGCATTTAACAGCCAACTACGGCAAACAGGGAATGCGGACGTTCGAAGAAACGCGCACCAAACAGCTATCCGAAGCGGCGCTTCTTGTGGGCGATGCCCTTAAGCACGGGCCTGTGCTCTTTGGCGGGGATCTCAATACGGCGCCGCAAGATACGCTCTGGAAGCGCATGAGCGAGATCGGGTTCGAAGGTTTTTCGTGCGCTATGTTTCCGCCCCATTCCTGTACGTTCGGTCCGCCCAATAGCTTTGTTCCAGCCGAAAAGGCCGAAGGGCATTTGGATCATCTCTTTGTCTCGGTGCGGGATTTTGAGCCTGCTGATGGTCAGGTCGTGCTCACTGAGACGGCCCAGATCAAAGGGCGTTCGGTGAACCTCTCGGATCACTTTGGCTGGAGCGCCCGGTTCAAGACTCGAGTGCCGCATCGCTGCCTTGAAGCCTTGGAATAGAGCCTCTGGCTTTTTGCTCGCCCCAAGGGTAAACCCGCCTACCTCATGTCAAATCAAACGGTTCGCGTACGTTTCGCACCTTCTCCAACGGGTTTTTTACATATTGGCGGTGTAAGGACGGCGCTCTTTAACTGGCTCTATGCGCGCGGGCGAGGGGGGGCTTTCATCCTTCGCATCGAGGACACGGATCTGGAGCGGTCTCTTGAGCAGTACACCTCCGACATCATGGCCTCGATGAAGTGTCTCGGGATGACCTGGGACTAAGATCCCCTGTACCAGAGCAAGCGGCTTGAGATCTATCGCCAGCGCGCCGAGGAACTCGTTGCACGCAGCCAAGCCTATCGTTGCACATGCACCGAAGCTGATGTCGAGGCGATGCGCGAGCGAGCGATGAAGGAAGGCAAGAAGCCCCAATACGATCGCCGCTGCCGTGAGCGCCAGGACATCGACCCTAAGGCAACCCATGTGATCCGGGCAAAAATTCCGCTCGAGGGCTATATCGAGTTTAACGACCTGATTCGTGGCCCGATCCGCGTGGAGAACGCGGAGATCGATGACTTTGTCTTGATCCGCTCGAACGGCGCTCCTACGTACAACCTGTCGGTTGTCGTGGATGATGTGCATTCGCGGATGACCCACATCATTCGCGGCGATGACCACATCAACAACACCCCCAAGCAGATGCATCTGTATCGGTTCCTGGAGTATCCAGTTCCGCAGTTTGCCCACCTTCCGATGATCTTGGGTGCGGATAAAAAGAAGCTCTCCAAGCGTCACGGGGCGGTGAGCGCCAATCTGTATCGGCAGGAAGGTTACCTGCCTGAGGCGCTGCTCAACTTCTTGGTCAGGTTGGGTTGGAGCCACGGCGATCAGGAAGTCTTCACGATGGACGAACTGGTGAAGTTCTTTGATTTTGACCACGTTCAGAAAAGCTCAGCCGTGTTTAATCTCGAGAAGCTTCAGTGGCTCAACGGCGCTCACATACGGCAGACCACGCCCGAGCGTCTGCAAAAGATCGTCCTTGAGGACTTCGCTACGCTCTTTGCACTGCCCGCACTGGAGCGCGCTCGCGGTGCGTTGGCTCGTGAGCTCGTGGCTCTCATTCAGCCTAAGGTAAAGCTTGTGAAGGAGTTGGCCGAGCAGCTCGTGCCCCTGTGCACGCCGGGTGTCGTCGACGTCAACCCGTCGGAGCTCAAGTGGAACAAAGACCCCGAGCTCAAGAAGCGCACGCAAGCGGCTGTTGCTGAAGCCCTGGCCTCATGGTCGGAGCGAGTTGCAAGCAAGAGCGCGTCGCGCGCCGATGCAGCGTGGGGGCAGGCAGCTGCCCTTCGTGATGTAGGCATCGGACATACGGAGATCGAGGCGGAGCTTCGTACTCTGTCCGAAAAGCACGGCGTTAAGCTAGGCGATTTGGCTCAGCCTCTGAGGCTTTGCGTTACGGGTCGCATGGTGAGCGCAGGGCTTTTTGATCTGCTGGCTCTCCTGCCTTGGGATGTCGCAGAGCCTAGGCTCAAGCAAGTCGCCACTCTTTAAGGACCGTGGCAGCTCGTGCACTGGTAGGCGCGCTTCATGCGCGGCGATTGCCAGGCCTCAGGCGGCGGTAGGATCCCGGCCGTTAGGATTCCTTGCGCCATGGCGATTCGGTCTTCGAGATCCCCTTTGTATCGCCAACGATTTGTGAGCGCCAACGCGCCGCCAAAGTAGAGTTTGGGGTCCCAGAGCAACTCGTAAAGCCTCAGTGCGTCTAGCGCATAAGCCATGCCGATGACGTTGTGCGAATCCTGGCGCAGGAGCTTCATTGCGCGCTTGAGATACGCGTCCCCGAGCATCGTGCGCGAGCCCTGTAGAGCGAATGGCACGAGCTTAAACGAAGGAATGCAAAGCGGAGGCGGAATCAGTCCGTCGCATGGACTTTGGCCAGGTGTCAGGTACTGCGCCAGCTGAAACAGGCGATCCTCCGAGCGGGCGCTGAGCGGGAAGTCGTTG
>JBGAWT010000144.1:0-8687 GCA_044227445.1 Bdellovibrionia bacterium
TTGGGCCGCTTCCTACGACTTTCTAGAAGCAGCAACGAGCAGGGCATCGCCCTGTTTATGGTCATGGGCACGGTGGCCATGCTCGCCGTCCTAGTCGCCGAGTTCACCTACATCGCCCAAATTAGCTCGCGTATCGCCTTTGACGGATTGGATCAGCTCAAGGCCCTGTACTTAGCCAAAAGCGGGTACAAGCTCAGCCTCTTGCGGCTCAAGGCTTATCAGCAGGCCCAAGCGCTCATTAAGCAACAGGGAGCTGCTGCCTCCATGATCCCCAAATCGCTTGTGGAGCAGATTTGGTCTTTTCCGTTCGCCTATCCGATTCCCAAGGACATTCCTGGCCTGACTCTCGGGCAAAAAGAAGGGATCAAGAAATTCGAGGAGCAGGCCGGAATCGAAGGAAGGTTCACCGCCATCGTTCAATCTGAATCCGGCAAGATCAACCTCAACTCCATCTTGAGCGCCTTCGCGCCACCGGCTCCTTCGCCTAGCCCGTCGCAATCCCCGGGAGCAAACACGAATCCAGGTGCATCACCTACTCCATCACCCACTCCGTTTGATCCTCAAGCCGCGCGTGACGCGCTTTACGCTTACCTTACCCAGATTTATAACAACAAAGCTCAAGCAGACACGGAGTTCGCCGAGACCTACCGCACATTTCGGATGGACGAGTTCATGGACGCGCTGATCGGCTGGGCGGATCGCACCTATACGGCCAAGACTCAAATCGGATCAGAAGAACTGCCTTTTAAGAAAGCTCCCTATTACTCGGTGCAAGAGCTTCACATGCTGCCCGGAAGGCATGGCTTTGATGACACGCTTTACAATCTTTTCGCCCCTGGCCTCACCTCTTCGCTGACCCCCGGAATTAACGTCAACACGATGAATGATGTCGTGCTCAGAGCCCTCTTTCCGCTCATCACCAAAGAAGAGAGCGAAGAGTTCTTCAAATTTCGAGATAGCACCGAAGCAAGCAACCAGTTCCAAGATGCCAACGCGTTTTTTACTTACCTTCAAAACAGCGTAGCAAGCTATCGATCGAGCCCTTCGACGCTGCAAAAGACTCGGGATGACCTCGAAAAACGCGGAATGAAGTTCGTCACCGAGGAAACCGAGTTTCGGATCATGGTTCAATCTAAGGTGGGCACAGCCACTCTGGTCGTCGAGGCAGGAGTGACGCTCAACGTCCAAAAGCAGCAAACTCCGGGGCAGCCGGCAGCGCCCCAAAACCCACCGCAACCAGGGGCAGTACCGGTAGCCCCCCAACCCCCTGCTGACCCTGGAATTCGGGTCACTTTCGTGCGTATCTTGTAAGGAGAGACCAGAGCATGCGGATCGCCTCAATCGACCTAGGAACCCACTCAGTCAAGCTCCTCGAGATGGATAGCGTCTTCGGGCGCTTTGAGATCCATGATCAACACGAGCGTAAGCTCGATACCGCGACTTCAGAGTCCCCTGCCCAAGCAGCAGCCACCTTGCTCTCTGGCCTGGCCAAGAAGCCCGATCGCGTCGTCGTACTCTTGCGAAGCCAGGCATCGACCCTGCGCACTCTCAACCTGCCTACTAAGGACAAGAAGGCCGTTCGCGCGTCCATTCAGTTTGAGCTCGAAGACGACCTTCCTTTCGAGGCGGATCAATCGGTTTACGATTATTCGATCCTGAGCCAAACGCGAAACAGCACGCGCGCCCATATTGCGGTCACGACCAAAGAGCAGCTCACCAAGTTCTTAGATGACCTCAAGTTAGCGGGAGTCGACCCGGATATAGTCACCACCGAATGCTGGGCATGGCGCTCCGTGATGAATCGCGTGCTGCCAGCTGCCGATCAGCTGGGACCGGTTGTTACATTGCACTTGGGCCACCAGCGCAGTCTGCTGTACGCCCACTACCAACAAGCCCCTCTGTTCGTTCGCGAGATTCCGTGGTCGGGTCAAGAACTGGCGCTTTCGGTGTGCAAGAAGCTGGGCATTCCCTTGGACCAAGCCGAAGCGCTGGTGCGCGATAAAGGCGCGGTGCTTTCGGGGCAGCAACGCGTGCAGTACCCAGCGGACGTGCAAGCGCTAGCCACCGCGATTGACGAAACTCTGGACGGGCTAGTCTCGGATATCAGACAAGCCACTCTAAGCGCGAAGGGCTCGGCCGAAGGTAAAAACGTAACGAAGCTCTATCTCACGGGATCTCTGTCCATGATTCCAGGCCTGGCCGACGCGCTGGGATCAGCACTCAGTGTGGAGATCGCTCCGCTTCGTGCACTAAGCACGGTTTCGGCCTCAGGTGTCAGCTACTCGGAGCCCACTGAAAACGCTTTTCCGCTCGCTTTAGGCGGAGCTCTTGCGTTGCTAGGCCCAGAAAAAAACCTCGTGGTTAACTTCCGCATGGGCGCGTTTGCCAAAAGAGCGCCCGGAAAATCGCTCAAGCAATTTGAAGCACTGAAGCGACCCTTAATCGGCCTGAGCATCGTCATGGCGACGCTGTATGTGAGCCTCTTCGTCGAGCGCATCATCTACCAGTCGCGGCTCACGGATTTAGACGCTCAGTTGGAGAAATCGGTGAAGTCCTTCTTTGGACAGATCTCGCCTAGCGCGACGCGCACCTACTTAGCCAATATCTCCTCGCTGAAAAACGCAATGCAAAAGGAGCTCAAGCGCCAACGGGAACTCCAAAAGCTTTTGTCCACGAGCACTCGCTTTCCAATCGATCACCTCAAAGAGTTGTCTCGCGCGATTCCTAGGGATCTGACTGTGGACATGATGAGCTACCAAGTGGGAGCGGCGCCCTCCGAAAAACCGCCGCAGCCCCCCGAAACAGCCAAACTCATGTTCTGGGTAAGCTCAGCCAAAGATGCGGAACGGCTGACCGAACACGTGGCGAAGAAAGTTGCTGACTTGCAATCCTCCCCAGCCGAACCCGTTACCGTCGGCGGGAAAAAACGGTTCAAGATCTCCTTCAACGGCCGCCCCACGGAGGACTCGTATGGACAGCATTAAGACCAGTATCTCTCAGACCTTCGACCGAGCTAAGGATTGGCTCACGCAGCAAGCCTTTTACCAACAGCTACGCGAGAAATGGGACTCGCTCGATTCCGAAAGCCAACGTTCCCTCAAGCTAGGAGGAGCTGCTCTGAGTTTTTTGTCGGTCATTTTGCTGACCGCTGCCTACGTGTGGAGCACGCATAGCTTGCGAGCGGATGTGATCGAAAAGCAAGCGCTTCTAGGCCAAGTCCAAAGCTGGACGGACGAAGTACGCGGCTTGCGCGACGCGACTCAGGGGCCCGCGGCGCGAATGATGGAACTCTCTGGCCCTTGGAACGTCGTGATCGATCAGCTGGCAGTAGAGTCTGGAATCGACAAGGCAGCCCTGAACCTCGCCTCCGAAAAAGCTGGTAGCGTTACGGACACCGCCAAGGAGACCTTGCTTGAGATTTCGCTCAAGGGGGTTTCGATCAAACAGATCGTAGGCTTTGCCCTTAAGATGGAAGCCAACCCCCGAGTCCTGAGGCTCAAGAACCTCTCCATTCAAACTAAGGAAGATCTCACGGGTTACTTAGACGCGATCATGCACGTGTCGGGCTACACGCTTCAAGATCCCAACGGTAAGAAATAACTATGACAGAACTCGCCACGACAGCCGAATCTCCCGAAATCGCCCCTGCCCCCTCCATCTCTCGAGCGCGCAAGGTCGCACGCGTTGCGGGCTGGGTCGGCCTGGGACTGTTTTGCCTGATCTTCTTCTCGATCCTCAAGCTGCCTGAAGACCGAGTCCAACAATTCGTTCAATCCAATCTCAACGCAATGCTAGCGCCGCGCGGAATTTCGCTTCGAGCCGGCTCAACGAGCATCGGCATCTTGTTTGGCCTGAAGTACGACATGCGCGACGTCACGGTCAGTTTTCCCCCTCCCACCGCACCAGCCCACCTCGACCGCGTGGTGGTCAGACCTTCTCTCCTCGCTCTTTTGACGGGGCGCACCGCAGGCAGCTTTGCAATCGAGCAAGACAAGGGCCGCATGAGCGCCGACTTTTCCGTCAATATGACCGCCCAAACGACGGATATCGATTTGGACCTCGAAACTCGCCAGTTCAATTTGGGTAAATTGGGCCTGCTCAAGGCTCTGGCGGGAGTATCGGGGTCTGCGGACGTCACCGGAAGCCTGTCGCTGCGCGGTGATCTCAACTCGCCTGCAAGCCTCGATGGCCGCTCCCAGCTGAGCATGGGACAGATAACCCTTGACCCACAGAATCTCTACGGGTTCTCATTACCCAAGGTGGTCGCTCCTGGAGTGGACCTGACCGCACGGATTGAGAAAGGCCGCGTCAATTTGGAAAAAGTTCAGATCAAAACAGGCGGAGACCTTTGGGCCACCTTCAGTGGGTCCGTATCTCTCGCTAAGGTTTGGGATGCCTCCTCCTTGGATCTGAAAATCCGATTTGGGTTCTCAGAGGCGCTTTTAAAGGCCCTGGTGCTTGTGGACTCCTTCTTGGGCCCAGGAAAACAGCCCGACGGCTCCTATCACTATTCCCTAACCGGACCAATTAACTCTCCGCTTTTCAACCCCATTGTGGCAGGAAGTGGTGGATAATGATTCCTATGGATTACGAGAGCTCCCTGCGCGAGGCGCTTGAGCGCCACCTAGCCCGACCCGATGGCGCAACTCCTGACAATCTTGCTCAGTCCATTCGCTATAGCTTGCTCTCGCCGGGAAAACGCATCCGGCCACGCCTGGCCTTAGCCACCGGCGAAATGTTGGGGCTCTCGACCGAAGCGTGCTTGCCAGCTGCGCATGCTCTGGAAATGATCCACTGCTTTACGCTCATTCACGACGACCTTCCCTGCATGGATAATGACGACGTGCGCCGGGGTCAGCCCTCGAATCACAAAAAATTTGGCGAATCCATTGCCCTGCTCGCCGGGGACGCATTGATCGCCATGGCATTTGAAGTCTTTTCGGAGGCAGCCACAGCAGCGCAGCCTCAGGCGTTTCAGCGCGCGCTCAAGCGCTTGCTTTGGGCCACTGGCCCTCGAGGAGTCTCCGGAGGCCAAGCGCTCGAAGAGCTTCTGACTACCGAGTCCCAGCTTGAAGACCTCCAGCGCATGCACGCTCTCAAGACCGGTGCTTTGTTTTCGGCGACCCTTTTACTTCCCATGGATCTCAGCGGAATGAGCGAAGAATCCCCCCAGGGGATGGCAATCGACTTGTTCGCGCGTGAGCTGGGACTGGCTTTTCAAGTCGCAGATGATTTCGAGGACGCCACGGAGTCGCCCGATCCGAAGAACGTGCTGGCTTATCTTTCTAAAGCCGAAGCCCAGACGATGATGCTAGGCAGGCTTGCCGCTGCTACGCGCTCACTTGAGGCGCTCTTTGGCGACAAGTCCCGTCCCTTGAGGCTGATTGCTGACGAAGTGGCTCGACGAATCGGCGGACCGACTCCTACGCAGATTCAATCCGCAGCCGACGCTCAGCCCAATGAGAAGAAGCCCGCAGCTGCCAAGACTCCAATCAAGCCCCGCGCTCGCACCACGTCTAAGAACACTGACAACGGCTAGTGGCTGCTCGCAAGAACACCCGAAAGAAAACGTTCCTTTGGGTCACCGACCCCTGGGAGACTTTGGATCATCCGCGCGATACGACGCTTAGGCTTGCTCAAGCGGCAGCGGAGATGGGCCATCGTTCGCTGTGGTGCTCCCCCTCACAGTGGAAAATCGAAGCCGGAAAACTCTCGATCTTTGGAGCTCCAATCACGCGCTTCGAGCCTGCGCTTAAGCCCAGCGAGCCAGTTAAACTGGCGGGTTTTGATCAGCTTCATTACCGGGTGGACCCGCCCGTGGATGAGTCTTACCGCGCGGCCCTCGAAGCGATTGAGACTCTCGGCGACAAGAAGCTCAAAGCTCGCGTCGTCAATCCCCTCCAAGCCCTGCTCACCCGAAGCTCCAAGCTTGAGCCTTTGAGCTTGCCTGGGTTTAAGCTTCCCTCGCTGGTTTCGGCCGATCGCCAGGAGTTGCTCCAAGGCCTATCGCGCATCAAGGACGCCGTCGTAAAGCCTATGAATTCAGCGCAAAGCAAAGGCGTGTACCGAATTCAAGATGGCCCAGCAGCCGAGGGCAATATGCGCGAAGCCACCCAGGATTTTAAGGCTCCTGTTTTGATGCAACCCTACCTACCTGAGATCGAGCGCGGCGAAATCCGCCTTTGGTTCATCGATGGGCACTGCCTCGGGGCTTTGCGCAAATTTCCGTTGGCTGGGGATTTTCGCGTCTTGATCGATCAGGGCTCGCGCGTCGAAGGTGCGGAGCTCACCTCCAAGCTCAAGTCCCAAGCCAAGATCGTCGGAAAGCATCTCCGCGCCCACGGCATGCGCCTAGCCGCCGTGGACTGGATCGGAGATCATGTGACGGATTTCAACTTCACGAGCCCCGGGCTGTTGCGCGAGCTTGAGCGCGAACATGGAAAGCCGTTTGCTGAGGAAATCATCGATCGCCTCGCCAAAAGCGGTTAAGCTTGCCTCGATGGCCAAAAACCGCTCTCCTTTATTTGTCGTCTTCACGACTGTCCTCGTCGATCTCATCGGTTTTGGAATGGTCATCCCGCTGGTGGGCCTGTACGGCAGGCATTTTGGCGCAAGCGGATGGGAACTTTCTCTCTTAGGCGCTTCATATTCGCTGATGTCATTTGTCTTTTCGCCCATTTGGGGAAGGCTCTCGGACCGCATCGGGCGAAGGCCCGTCATGCTCATCTCGCTCTTGGGATCTACGAGCTCTTATCTTTTCTTCGCGTATGCGCCCAACACCGAGTGGCTCATTTTGAGTCGCGCTTTTGCAGGGCTTTTTTCGGGCAATATCACCGTGGCCTTTGCCTATATCGCTGACGTCACCACACCCAAGGATCGCGCCAAGGGAATGGGGCTCCTGGGCGCAGCGTTTGGAATCGGCTTTACGCTGGGCCCTCCTTTGGGTGGGATCGCTGGAGCGCATTGGGGGCTCGCGGCCCCAGGTTTGATCGCTGCAGCCATCTGTGGGCTGAACTTCCTGCTCGCATGCGTCAGGCTGCCTGAGTCCTTGCCGCTTGCAAACCGTGGCAAGCGCGAGGGTCGTTACCTCATGCCTCTGAACTTCGGGAAGCTGGCCGCCTCCACGCGCCACCCTGAGCTGTGGTTCTTGTTTCTCTGTCAGTTTTTTGTGACCTTCGCCTTTTCGAATATGGAGCAGACATTCTCGCTCTTGCTTCAACATAAGTTCGGATTCGAAACGGGCACAGCGGGCTACCGCACTGGGCTCATTCTGATGACCTCAGGCCTGGTAGGAGCGATCATTCAAGGCGGGTTAATCCGAAAGCTCGTGCCTCAATTCGGCGAACGCAGGCTGATGCTCTTAGGCTTGGCCTTCAACGTGGTAACGATGCTCATCTTTCCAGCACTTCCCACGTACGAGATGTATTTTGGCATCGCCATTCTCATGGCGTTTGGAAGCGGGCTTCTTAACCCCACGCTCAGCTCCCTGATCTCTCAATCGGCGAGCGCCACGGAGCAGGGTGCGACCATCGGGGTCTCCCAAAGCCTCGGCGCGTTGGCGCGCGCTGTGGGTCCGTTTTGCGGCCTGACTGTTTTTCAATGGAATGCAGCCCTGCCTTACGAGATCTCGGCTGCGGTGTCGGCGGCTCTGCTTTTGATGGGAGCGTTTGTCCTGCTTAAAACTCGACGTCGAGCAGCTTGAAGATCTGCCTGACGGGCTTGTTAGCCAAAAGACTGAGCTCAAGGGCGAGTTGAATCGCCTTTTCGCGCATGATGGGATCCATCATCGTCGTCGTGGTGGTCTCTGGCGCTAGAGCCATGGCTTCGGCCAAAACCGAGGCCTCCGTTGGAGCGGCTTCAGTGGCTTTAACGGCGGGAGCCTTACGCATCTCACGAAGCCTGCGGCGAGCCCCTTCGATCGAATAGCGCTGCGAGTACAGAAGATGCTTGATGAGCAGAACGCGCTCAACGTCCACGCGGCGATAGACGCGCTGACCGCTGCCGGACTTGGTGGGAGCAAGCATGGAGAACTCTGTTTCCCAATAGCGAAGGACGTAAGGTTTCACGCCCACGATCCGAGCCACCTCACCGATGCGGAAGTACATCTTGTCCGGAATCTGAGCCTTCTTGATCACTTCGTCCGGAGCTACAAGATCAGCTTCGGCAGCGCCGTCCGGCGTAATGGGAGTCAGCCCGTGGAGCGCCTCCTGGATGCTGACTTCTAAATCGGAGAATGAATCAGAATTACTCACGCCGTGGCATCTGCCTCATCATCATCGTCCTCGTCAGTGAAAACTGAACCTGGCACGATGGGCTTGCCCTCGAGGCTCGCGTTGACTTCAGCGCGAAGCACTTGCGAAGGGCGGAAGGTCAGCACCTTTCGGGCGCTGATCTCGATCTGCTCTCCGGTTTGGGGATTGCGGCCGACGCGTGAGCGTTTTTCGCGCACCACGAAGTTGCCGAAGCCAGAGATCTTGATTTTTTGGCCATTGGAAAGAGCGCCCTTCAGCTGGTCGAACACGAGCTCGACAAGATCGGCTGCTTCTTTCTTGGAAAAACCCACCTTCTGGTAAAGCGCCTCTACGATATCCGCTTTGGTCATCGCCACCGTTCATCGCCCTCCGTAGGCGTGGGTTACATCCGAAGCGTCGCCCCCAGTTCTTTTTTCCACGACTCTAAGACCCGCT
>JBGAWT010000145.1:0-9224 GCA_044227445.1 Bdellovibrionia bacterium
GACTTCATGCTGTGAGCAACGTCTCGATCATCGCGATCCCGCCATGCAGCATCAAACGCCAACTGAAGAAGCGGAATATGTGGTCCGGTCAACCGTGCGCTCGTGTCTCGCCAGGCCGCACCTCCTGCCAAGGTTGCCGAATGCCTTCGACTGATGTTCATTCCCCCGACAAAGGCAACCTTGCCGTCAATGACACAGGTTTTTCGATGATTACGGCGATTAATGAGCCTGAACGCTCCGAGTGGATGGAAGATGCGGGCCTGTACCCCGCTTTGTCTCAACAGCTCCAAGGTGTCTTGGTGCCAAAACATGGAGCCAAAGCCATCTACCAACAACCTGACCCGCACGCCGCGCTTGGCCGCCTCGCGCAGCTTGTCTAAGACCAGCTGACCCAGTGCGTCTAAGTCAAAAATATACGTCTCGAGCTCGATCATACGCTGAGCGCGCGCAAGATCGCGGCAAAGCGCCTTGAGGAACTGGTCTCCGGAAAAAAGCAGTGTCTCCGTCGTCCACGCCATTCCAACCCTGTATAATCTAGCGCCGTGGGAGACACCTCAGGAAATTCGACGATTCGCGCTCTGTCTTACAATATCCATAAAGGATTTACTGCGGGCAATCGCGCCTACGTCCTGCAGGAAATTCGCAGCGCGATTCGAAGCACGCAAGCCGACATCGTGTTCCTACAAGAGGTGCAAGGCATCGGTTCGAATCACGATCACATTCAGTTTGAGTTTCTAGCCGATGAGATCTGGCCGCATTACGCGTATGGCAAAAACGCGATTTTGGAAAAGAGCCATCATGGCAATGCCATCCTGAGTCGGTTCCCTCTGCTTCAGTGGATGAATATCGATCTTTCGACCAACACGATGGAGCAGCGCGGGCTGCTTTATGGCATTGCCAACTTGGATATTTCAGGCGGTCAGCGAGCTCACCTCTTTTGCACGCATCTAGGTCTTTTTGAGGCGGGAAGGCGAAAGCAGATCTCGCGCGTCATTGAGTTTATTCAAGACCGCGTGCCACCGGATGAGCCCGTCATCCTGGCGGGAGATTTCAACGATTGGCGCGAGACGCTAGGGGCGCAGCTCAAGACAGCCGGATTCATAGAAGCCTTTGAGGTGTTGCACGGTCGCTTGGCGCGAACCTTTCCTAGCCACGCTCCTCGGCTGTGCTTGGATCGGATCTATCTCAAGGGGTTCCAAGCTAAGAGTGCGTATCATCCGGATCCCTCAGAATGGTCCAGACTTTCTGATCATTCGCCTCTGCTAGTCGAAGTTTTCTATGGAAGTGTTTCGCCTGAACCCCTGAAGTAACAACGCTCGCGCGCAACAAGCGTCTTCTATCCCTTCCACCCGTACACCCCCTTGCCCACTCGCAATCTTTGAAGACCTGAAAAAATGGGCGTTCTTTGAAATGACTTTATTCGCGATAACTCTTCTTATCGCGAATGATAGCGCGGTAGGTTCTCCTTCCACTCAGAGCCTGCGCAATCCTCGTATGACCGCAGTAGGCGCGGAGCTTGGGGAAAAGCCGGGACTTCAGTCATCGGCGCGGGCCTCGTTTCGAAATGACTTAACGCGTCAATATGTCATGAGAATTTATAGGGTTTTGACTTAACGGCTTGACGCGCCTGAGCCGCGTGTTTTACGCACAGCACACTGACTTTTGGTTTTAGGGGTTAACAACACGAAGGGGGATTTCCATGAGGCGCGCTCGCGTTTCCATTTGGGTCATTGGAGTATTGAGCTTTGCATTCACGTGGGGTGCGCTCGCAGCTCCCCCTCCACCTAAGCTTCCAGCTCAAACGATCGAGCAGCTTTCAAGGGCGCTTCAAGATGTCTCCTCCTTACCGGAATTGCGACATCTTCAGGTGATGAAGACCCCTATCGCGCGCATCTTCTTTGAAGAGAACCAAAAGGGCCGCGATTTTATGAGCGAGCTGACTGGCCGCTCCCCTGACCTTCCTGCGGACTTTCAGTTTGACGCTTTCGTGCAAAAGCTTTCGTGGAGCGGTTACAAGCCGCTGGGCCGCAGGCTTTCGCGCGAAGTCGTTGAAACTGAAGCAGGCTTGAGGGCTCGCTGGAAAGAACGGGGCGAAGCCCATGATCGGCCCATTCAAGATGAGCTGCTATCCGACGAGGACCTCGCCTTCATTAGAGCTCAAGCCGAAGCGCGCCTAAATCAGGCTTCCGTGCAGCGCTTGCTTACGGATGTTAGGGAGCAGGCCGCCTTGGTCCTTCCTTATCGCGAGAAGCAAAAGAAGCTTCTAGAGATCTTCCCCTCAGATGGAGAAGTTCCCAAGCTTCCCCATGAAATGGTGGGAGACCCCAAGGACCTTCAGCTCAAGTGGTATCAAAAGATCGTTCTTCGCTTCAAAGCCTATAAAGGATTCTTCAGCTCGCTGAAAATCCCGATCCGCAAGAACTACAGCAAGGGTGATCTGGCGATCGTCCGCAAGTACAACCGCTTGCTCGACGCGCTCAACGAATATGCCCAGATGCGTCTCATCATGAAGTCCTTTACCAATGAGCGCGCGTCCATCTACCTGAGGCTCAATAAGCTGACGGTGGAGACATCCGAAGACTACGTGCGAGCTTCTTTGACCGCTGAGAACTATGTCGAAGCCCGCCGCGCGGTGGCTGCGGATCTTGAGCTCAACGATATCGTTTTTGAAGCCGAAAAACGGATGCTTAAGATCGTCGAAAGCTGCCGTGTTTTGGGCGGAGGAAAGCTCGGCCCTCAAGTATTTGAGGGCAAGATCCGGATTCTTGAGACGAATATCGCTCATTTCCGAAACACGATTCACCGCATCGAAGTCGATCTGGCTCGTACCGAGAAGGAGATCGCTGAGCTTCGCAACAAGATCGACGAAGCTGAAGATGCAGAGACCGAAAGCAAGCTCATCGCAGAGCTCAACCAGAAGCTCTTCTGGAAGAATCGCGCCACAGGCGAACTGGGCATTTCCAAGCAACGCTTGGACGTCAGCGCTCAGGACCTCGAGAAGCTTTACACGGACTTCGTGACCAACTACGAAATGATCGAGTTGTTCAAGGATCTGCCGATCGGCCGAATCAGCGGCGAGAAGGTTCAGACCTTCGATCTGCCTGAGCCCTTCATGGTCAGGCGTGATGAGCTTCGCGTGTGGGACGAGATTTATCAGCGCGCAATGGACGGTTCGATGACTGGCCTGGTTAAGGGAGAGCTCAAGCTTTTCGTCTCTACCCGCTTAGGCAACACGCGTCGGTTTATTCGCGAAATGAACCAACTGACCAGTAAGTACTTTGGGCAGAAGTTCACGGAAACGACTTACGGCGTTGAGTTCAAGAAGTTTGAACAAAGCCTCGTCATGAACATGGTCTCCAAGGGCTTTAGCGCCCTGAAGATCGCTGCTCCTCCTTCGATCGTTGCTGCTCTTGTGAAGTACCACGAGCAGATGTGGGAATGGGTGTTCGGCAAATCTGAAGGTGGCGAAGGCGGCACGGAGACGACTGATGATTCAGATGGCTCTCAGGATAACTCGAAGTCCGACGATACATCGGGCGCCGGAGGAGGAAGCTCTGATCCGTCCTCCAAGCACAAGGGCGACGATGCGACGGATCCTGACGAGGGCGAAGCGCCAGACGTGGACGCTTCGGGAAACCTTCGTTCCACCACTCCGTAATCAATCGAATGAGCGGCGGACTCGTCAATCGACGTCCGCCGCTTATCATATCTCGTGATCATGTCAGTTGAGGACCATCCCGCGAACTCCTGGATGGCACGATCCGGAACCTGGTGATCCCTCGCATTTGAAATCGCTGTTGCTCGGCAGGAGTGCGGCGAAACGCGCCCCTGAATGCCTGCCTTCTTGGCGTAACGCGTGACGATGTAATAAATCATCGAGGGATCTAAGGGGCGGTCCATTTGCCCGGTTCGATTGTTCCGAATCGGAGCGAACAAGGGCCCGTCTTTTTGATCACTGCGCGATGAGATCTTCAAATAGTGCTGAATGGCACTCCACACGGGCTGCGGTAGAACGATGATGCGCTCTTTGTTTCCCTTGCCGCGCAAACGAATGACCGGATGCCCTCGCTCGACGCGGATTTGAGAAACCTGGATCTCACAAAGCTCTGAGCGCCTCAGTCCGCAAAAAAACAAGACCATCAAGATCGCGTAGTGCTGTGCGCCCACGCGAGTATGCAGGTTGGGAAGCAATAGTATTCGCCTTACCTCTTCATCCGTGAACCCCTGAGTAGGCGAAAGCTTGCCCGGGTTGAGGAAACGCACTCCTTCGGCGGGGCTCTTGAGCAAGACCCCATCCTCGACTAGCCACCTAAAAAAACTTTTGAGCGTCGAGAGATGGCGATCAACAGAAGTGTGACTCAACGACTCGGCAAGAAGCTGGTCCTTGTAACGAATGATCAATGTGCGATCGATGGTCGCAGCGTCAGCGCCCTGATGCTTAGTCATTAAAAGAAAACCCACGAAACGCTTGAGGTCACGTGCGTACGCACGGCGCGTGTGCTCAGAGCGTTGGTCTAAAAGAAATCCTTCGATGCTCTGCCTGAGCTTTCCTTGCGGAGTAGCCAACGCGTCGATGGGGAGAAACGTCGGGTTCTCTTGCACTCTTGGCGGTGCCGGTAGAGCGACCATGGGCGCGGGTACCACGGCGGTCGCGGCGGCGACCCGTGTGGATTTCTTTTCGCCAAGAAAACTTAATTTCGCGCGAGCGTACCTTTGCTTTCGAGAGGGTTTTGTGCGCGCTGGCCTAAACGCTTTCTTTCCCCAGCCTTCTAGGAAAGAAAAAGAGCGCCGCGCCCGCTTCATCTTTTGCGCGGCCCTTTTTGCGCCGCTTTCCAAGCAGCGACGAATCCTTTTACTCGCTTAAGCTCAAGCGGCGCACCTGCTTTGCCGCCTTGCCTGAGCGCCGAACTGACGATGACTCCACCCGAAAGCCAAGGGGCATAGTGCGCGATCGTGGTTGAATCGGCTCCGCTTCCCAAATACAGAGGAACGCCTGACTTGCTTGCCGCTGACGCCGCTCGTTTCAACTGGTCCAGATCGGCATGTTTCCCGGTGGCTGCGCCACTGACGATCACCGCATCCGCGAGACCGCGGTTAGAAAGATCTTCTACGGCTTGTTCGATTCGATCCGAGTGCAATGTTTGGGCGTGCTTGACGTGGGCGTCCGCAAATACCAGCGGTTTGCCCGAATCAGCCCCGAGCCGTGCGCGAGTCCTAGCCAAATCAGCAGCACGTCCGATGAGCCAGCCTTGATCGCCGGCAGCTACCCCGCTGAGAACATTGATGCGAATGAACGAAAGCCCCAGAGTCGATGCGATGCCTAAGGCGGCGCGGCCGTCGTTTCGCAAGACGTTCAGCCCGATCTCTAGATTTGGAGCAGCTTGCATCACGCCCGCCGCGATGAGCGAAAGCGAGGAGATCGTTTCAGGAGGAACCGAATCGGCGAAAAAAGGCGCGTCACCAAAATTTTCTAAAATCAGGCCGTCAAAACCCATGCGCGCCAAAAGCTTGGCTTCGGACACGGCCCACGAGCCCGCATGGTCTAAAAGCTCGGAAGCGGAGCGACCCCGTCCTCCCGGCGCATCACCTAAAGGTGGTAAATGAATGACGCCAATGAGTCTTGGATAACCGGATTTTCGCCCTGCTCGCGCGCTCGTCATGGCATCAGCGCCCGAATAGGCGCTTGAATACTCCTTCTTTCTTGGGAGCTTCCGGGTTTTCTTGCTGGCCTGATTGAGCAGCCATCGAGGCCTGCCCCATCATGAGGAACATCTGCTGAATATCCGGCGGCAGGGTTCCCTGCAGTTCGGCCATCTCACGACTCACGTCTTTACCGCGAGCGGCTTGCATCATGAGAGCCTGCAAGCGTTGGAGTTGTCCTTTGGGAAGGCGCTTGAGGACCTGAGCCATCCCCATGAGTTGGGTTGGGTCCATTCCGGTTTGCTGCGCAAGGGTGTCAGCGGGCGATGCCGGAGCGGCGTCGGATGTGGCTGGAGCGTTTTCTTGCATTCCGTGGCAGCGCTTATATTTTTTCCCGCTCCCGCAAGAGCAAGGCTCGTTGCGGCCTACTTTTGGAAAAGAAGAGGGGGTCGATGCTTCGTTTAGATTTTGCTGTTCCATGGCAAACCCGTTATACACTGAAACTAAGCGTGACAACCGCCAAAACTGCTGTTTTCAAGGCGGCTTGGATGCGAAAGGCTACCCTCGGCGCGATCTGCGCGGGAGCCTTGGTGCTTTTCTTTTGGAACATCGATTTTCCGAAGACCCCTAACTTTGACGAGCAGCACTACATTCCCGCTGCACGAGCTCTTCTTGAAGGACGCGTAGTCAACACAGAGCACCCTCCTCTAGGCAAATGGATCATCGCAAAAGGTCTTTATCTAGCGGGCGATCACGCCGTGGGATGGCAGGCCGCTGTCTGTTTTTGCAGGTGTGGCCACGCTCGCTGCCATGCCCGCTCTGATGTCCGCGTTGGGTTTTCGTGGATTTGGGGCGTTTGGGCGATGCTCCTTACTTTGTTCAACCAGCTCCTTTTTGTTCAAAGTCGCATCGCCATGCTTGATTCGCTCGATGCCCCCGTTGCTTTGAGAGCTGGGTGTTTGCCAAGACTTGGCATCAGCCTCTTTTCGCCTCAAAAACAGCGGCTCTCGCTGCTTTGGATGGGGGGTGCTCGCAGGTCTAGCTGCCGCCTCGTAAGTCGCATTTTTAGTTTAGCTTGGATGGGAGCCGCCTGCGCTTCTGGCTTTGTTTAGGCAATGGGGCGTGCGTTTGAACCCTCCCTGGCCCAAAACCGATTGGTACACCTCAGAAACTTTTAAGCACGTTCGAATCAAGGACTGGTTGATCGTCTTTGGGGCGGCACCATTGGGTGCGTACTTTGTCGGTTGGCTGCCTACGTGGGGATTAAAGGATGGGTGGCTTACGCCCTGGGATTGGCTTGTGGCCCAATATCAAGCCTATGACGCGCAATTGCGGGTGGTGAGCAATCACCCGTATATGAGCCAATGGCATCAGTGGATCTTTCCGACGCGCCCCATGTGGTACGCGTTTGAGCGCGAAGGTTACTCGTTGGAATGGGTTCGTGGGGTCATCTGCCTAGGAAGTCCACTCATTCATTGGGTCGGTGCGCTAGCTCTAGCGGCGCTGGTTGTGCGTTTTGTGCGAACGCGTGATCGCCTTGCAGGATGGGTAACCTGGATGACGCTTGGGCATTGGCTCTGCTGGAGCGTCATTCCGCGTAAGATTCTTTTCTACTATTACGTCTATCCGCCGTTTTTGCTGCTCACGCCGGTGATCGCCGTGTTTCTTAGGGACTTCAAAGCACCGAATCGCTTTGCGGGTGTGCAGGCTTTGCCTTGGGAAAAGATCAAATCGGGGCTCGCTGCGGCGCTCTTATGCGCAGTGATCGCGATGTTTTGTTACTTCTATCCCATCCTCGCTGCGCTCAAGATTCCCAAAGATGGGTTTCAGCAGTGGATGTGGCTTCGAAGCTGGATCTAAAAGAGCGTAAATAAAATCCCAAAATCAAAAGCCAGAAGCGGCTGATACGTCGACGCTCGCGAAAAGCCAGCCACATAGGGGTTCGGATCCGAAAAGATTCGCAGCCCGATATGAGGCTGAATGGCAAAACCCACCTCATGATCCGAACCAAGCCGCCAGCCTACGTGCAGGCCGATGCCGGTGAATGCCCACGAAGACGTTGGAGTTACGCCCAGCAACGCGAACGCGAGCGTCAGTGGGTCTATTTTCATGGCGATCCAGGGGCCCTGGAGTTTCTTTTGGAAATACCCGCGCAGGACGAAACCAAAGTACGGAACGTGACGTTGCGAGGGCAGCGAAAGCCAGTTCGATGCTTGGACAAAATCATCGGCAAAAAGGCCGATTTCGCCTACTTTTTGCCTCCATACGATCTCTAGGCTTGGGGTAAACCCCCAACTGCGAGGGCCGACGTTAAAAGCGGTGGCCCAACTCGCTTCAGTCCCGAGATTGATTCCTAAGCTTGCTTGGGCATTTTGAGGAAGCAAAGAGGCGGTCGCGCACGCAAACACACCGAAGAGGATGAGTTTCTTGAGCATCTTTTAAGTTTGAAGTGCGCTCAGCGCGTATTCAAGCGCGAACTGGTTTAAGGGCACGAAAGGCGTACAGGGTTTTTAGGCCCAGTCGCTTACGCGCTTCCTCGGGTTCCATGCCTTGTTCGAGCCAAAAAACCGCGGTGCTCTTGCGAATGACCTTCGGTGTGAGGGATTCAAATCCTAAACGAGCGCTCACCGCCTCGACGATCAGCTCAACACCCCTGGAAGTGACTGCGCCGCCTAAGGACCCAAAGCGATTGTGGCCTTCAAAAACAGGCTTCAGTTCGTCGCTTACCAAGGATTGAAGCAAAGCGATGAGCTGTGGCGAAACCGGGACCTTTCGGTCACCGAGGCGAATGGCCGTTGCGTCGATGTCATCACCTCGCAATTTGCCTACTTCGGAGACCGAGCAGCCTGTTTCGACCAAAAGCTGAATCATTGCTTTAACGCGCGCTTCGGGCTTCTCGCGCTCGGGCATTTTGCGTACAGCTTTAAAAAGCTCCGCATGCGAAACGACCTTCGCCATTCGCTCGATCTTAGCGGGCGTCGGGACCTTCCGGGCTGCCGAATCATCGACTTTCCCGCGGCCTTGCAGGTAACGAAGAAACTTCTGTGCAGTGAGGATTTTTCGCCTGCGCGTATTGGTTTTTTGTTTTTTGACGCCCAGCCATTCGCCAAATCCAACGACGTCGCGATCCGAAAGCTCAAGCAAAGAGATGGTTTTCTTCAAGTAGACTTCAAGCAGGTAGCGTTCGAAGTCCAATAGGTCCAGGCGGTAGCCCTTGATCGTATGCTCGGCCTTTTGAGTGCCTTGCAGGTGCCCCACAAAAGACTTCAACCCCTGCTGAAAAGACATTCGAGTGACTCGAGACATGGGTTGAAAGATAGTCTCCATCCATTCGAAATTGCACAAAATTCTTTGACGCTCCCACAAAAACGAAGGATAACTTCGGCGTGAGGGGAACCATCCAATGATACCGTCCAAAATGACGCAAAGCGTTCTAAAAACGACTTTTTTAGCAGCTCTCGCTCTTTCGTTGGCAGCAAGCGGGTGCAAGAAATCGGGATCAGATGGTGTAGCAGCCGACGCAAGCACGATTCTAGTGGGCGAAGTAGGTTCGATGACAGGCTCGGAAGCGACCTTCGGCATCT
>JBGAWT010000146.1:0-2588 GCA_044227445.1 Bdellovibrionia bacterium
GAAGCGAGGCTAACCAGATAGATACGATCTTTCGCCCATGCGGCGTATACGTTCTCAAGAATGCGCCGCAATTTCGTGGACGGGAACTCAACCTCGGCTCGGTGCCATCGTCAAAGCGTTCCTCAGGCCCAGCTTTGCTGGGCTGGAACCCGAAGTTTGCGAATGTCAGCCGTCGCATTAGGTCTTTCAAAATGCGATGCACCGCGGATCATCACGTTCCCAGCGGAACAACCACCTGGCGTTGAATTCCTACGACGGGCTCTGGAGCGCGCAACAGCAAAAGAGGAAATCGTCCTGCTCGAGCGCAGATCCGACCAAAGCATCCTAAACATCGATGTGCCTTCGCTTCGATGGACTTACCAGCGCTTTAGGGCCGGACGAAGGCTGCGTTGGATCCTAGGCACGTGGCTTGATCCTAGGCTCGCCCTGCTCGATCCGCTGAGCGCGACCTGGATCGGAAATCGAGATGCCCTCACCCGAGCGCTTTCGCTTTGCGAAGTTCCCGGCCTGCTGGGAGATGTCGAGCTGGCTCTGAGGCTGCTGGAGCAAGGACAGAGGATTCATGCCTTACCCGGACTAGTGTATCTTCCCGCCGAAAAGAAACGCGCGCAGGTACTGCTCGAGTCTTTGGAAATCGGCTTTCAGCTCCCCAGGCTAGCGCGTCAAAAAGCGCGCAAAGCGCCGGTTGCGATCGCTCACGGAACGGCTGACGACTGGGGTCTTTCGGCTGGAGTGAACGCGGGCATTTTAGAACTGGCTCGGCGTGGGATCATCAGGCGCGTTTCGGTGCTTGCTGACGGACAAGCCATCTCCGATGGACTCGAGGAGCTCAAGAAACTACCGGTGCAAATCGGGCTGCACTTTAACCTGACGTATGGTCCTCACGCAGTAGGGCGATCCCCGGGCAGCATGATGCTACGCTGGCTGCTGGCGAGCCGAGCCAAGCGCGCCCAGTGGGCTAAGAATCAATTTCAGCGACAAACCCAAGCGCTCGCGAACCTGGGTGTCCAAGTCAGCTACTTAGACGGACACCATCACATGCATGTCCTCCCAGGACTGCTCAAGATCTTGGCTCCCGATCTGATGAAGCAAGGAATCAAAAAAACACGGCTTCCGCTCGATCCTAAGAGATGGATTGGCGCGGACGTTATCTTGCTCGCTCTAGCTCTTTCGGCTCGCTCATCGATCAAGAAGCTTGGCCTGGAGGTATTAGATTTCACCTACCCTCGCCCTAGCGACCATCGCTCGCCGCGCAAACTGCTTGAGCTCATCGCCACACATCCAGGGTACGAGATTCTCTTTCATCCGGCTCGCTCCAACGATTTAAGCTCGCTAGATTTCCCGGAACCGCACTATCAGGAAGAGCGCCTCACGGAGTTTCGATGCCTCACGCAACTACATGAGTCTGGATTGCTTCGGGGACAGGATGGACCGTAAGCGCGGCTTGGCCTTAGGCGGTTGGGTCCTGATCGCCCTCGCGGGCTTGTGTCTTCGCGTCGTGCACGTGCAAGACATGGAATACAAAGAAGATGAGCAGTACAACTACACCGTCTCACAGGAGCTGGGCGCAAGCGGCAAGCCATGGCTTTGGAGCGGAATTCCATCTGGGGTTTTCATCAAGAACCCGGGCATGAGCGTTTGGGTCTTTGCCGCAGCCGCGCGCGTGGGGTTTGCGCGCACCCCGCTTGAGTTAGCTCGCACGGAGCAGATCTTGAGCTGGGTTTCGCTGCTGCTGATCCCCCTTTTGTTTTTTGACAGACGCAAGCGCCTCTCCGCTCCCTGGCAATCGGCTTGGTTCTGGGCGTTTTGCATCGGAATGGTCAATCCGTTCATGATCTATTACGCCCGAAAGCTCTGGCCCCAGCCTTTCCTCCCAGCATTGACCTTGCTCATGCTCTGGGGATGGAAAGAGCGCATGCACGGGCGAGGCGCGTTTGCTTGGGGACTCTGTGGCGCTCTCTCAGGCCAAGTCCATATGAGCGGTTTTTTTCTAGCCGCTGGAGGACTGCTTGCAACCCTCGCAGGAAAAGCCCGCCGCAAAACCCATTGGCGCGCGTGGTTTACGGGGAGCACCTTAGGGGCCCTTCCTTTGATCCCTTGGCTTTGGGAATGGTGGCACGCCCCGCCCATCGTCGAAGCCATTAGCCACGGATTAGGTGAGATCATCCAGCTCAAATACTGGGTGTTCACGCTCACTCAGTCTTTTGGACTTCATTTGGGCTCCGTTGTCGGAATTAACCGCGCACCCTCGCAACTTGGCCAACTCTCTGACTTTGTCAGATACCCGCTGCTGGGAGCCCAACCCACCTACCTCAACTTGCTAGCGCATGGGCTTCTTTCACTGCTTCTTTTGACGAGTGTTGTCCAAGGCGCGATCTTGCTGCGCGCGAGCCGATCTAAACTCTTGCTTGCGGCGCGAGATGGCGCCCTCGAACCCACATGGTGGGTGGGCGCACTCGTGATTGCGGGCTTACTCATGACGCTTACCGGAGCCCAGATCCGCAGGTATTACGTGGCTGTGCTTTTTCCGATCGACGCGTTGCTACTCATCTTTGTGATGAACCGATTCAAGCAGCACTCTCAAAAAA
>JBGAWT010000146.1:2651-8829 GCA_044227445.1 Bdellovibrionia bacterium
AGCGGTGGTGTCCGCTTCCTTTGTTCAGTACGTTCACCTCAACGTGGGTGCGCCACAGGGCGATTACGGCCTGGCCTATCGCCACATCATCGAAAAAGGCCCCGTGCTCTGGCATCCGGAGCGGACATTTGATGGACAGCCGCTTGCGCGCCCCCCTCGCTAATCAAGCCGGTTTCGGTTAGATTGGAAAGCAACGATGAAAGCCCATCTGTACGCGGATCTTGAAGCGCGCGGAATTCTCAAGCAACTCACCTCACCCGAGCTCAAAGGGCGCTTGGAGCGGACCGAGCCCATTACTTTGTACGTAGGCTTCGATCCTACTTCGGACAGCCTTCACGTCGGAAGCCTGCTTCCGCTCGTGACGATGCGTCGATTCCAGCGAGCGGGGCATCGCGTGCTTGCCGTCGTAGGCGGCGCCACCGGAATGATCGGCGACCCGAGCGGCAAATCCCAAGAGCGCTCGCTTTTGGGCGAAGAACAGCTGGAGCGCAACGTTCAAGGCATCAAGCAGGTGATGATGAAGTTCTTGGAGCTCGATGACCCCAAGCGAGGCAAGCTGCTTAACAACGGCGATTGGTTCAAGGGCCTGGGTTACGTCAATTTCCTTCGCGATGTCGGCAAACACTTTACGATCAACCACATGATCGCCAAGGAGTCCGTCAGAGCACGGCTCGAAGACCGAGAACACGGCATTTCCTACACCGAATTCTCCTACATGCTTCTGCAGGCCTATGACTTCTTGCACCTGCACAAGACGGAGAAGTGCGAACTTCAGATGGGCGGCTCCGATCAGTGGGGCAATATCACGGCGGGCATCGAGTTGATTCGCCGTGCGCGCTTCGCCGAAACGGGCGTGCCCGAGCCCGAAGGCCAGGACACGGTCTTTGGCCTCACCCATCCGCTCGTGACCAAAGCCGACGGCACCAAATTCGGAAAAACCGAGGCAGGAACCGTCTGGCTGGATGCTGAGCGCACGTCCCCCTATCAGTTCTATCAATTCTGGATCAACACCGCCGACGCCGACGCTCCCGTGTTCCTAAAGCTCTTTTCGGAGCGCCCTATCGAAGAAATCAAAGCTCTTGAAGCTCAAGCCGCCCAAGCACCTGAAAAGCGCGCGATCCAACGCGCGATGGCCGAAGAGATGACCTCGCTCGTCCACGGAAAAGACGCCCTGGAGCGAGCTCAAGCCGCAGCAGGAGCGTTATTTGGCGGCCCCGAGCTCAAGACTCTCGATGCCCGCACGCTAGCCGATATTTTCCAAGGAGCGCCGTCCAGCGAGCAGCCTCGATCGGCTCTAGGTGCCAAGTCTTGGCTTGATCTGTTGGTCGAATCCGGGATGTTTCCCTCAAAGGGCGCCGCGCGAAAAGAAGTTCAAGGCGGAGGGGTGTACGTCAATAACGAGCGCCTCACTGAGGTCGAAAAATCCCCCAACGAGCAAGACCTCATCGCTGGCCAAGCCATCGTTCTGAGGCGCGGCAAGCGCAATTATCATTTAATCAAGTTTCAGGCTTAACTGGCTTCCCAGACGTCGTACCAGCGCGAGCCTGCACGGTGAGGTTTCACTCCCGCCAGGATCTGTCCCAAGGCCGCAACACTCGAACCCAACTTCTCGATCTGCATGGAATGCCCGCAGTCCTTAAGCACGCAGACATGAGTGCGAGCGTTCTCGTGATTCAGCGAGCTCAGCCAAGTCGGAATCGCCGCGGTAGTGGCAAGCGTGTCTTTCTCCCCAAACATCAGCCAGGTCTTAGCCTTCACGTGCTTGAGTCGCGCGGGCAAAAAATGCTCCTCGCGAACCGAGTCCACGAACTGGCGCGTCTCGCTTTGCAGGAGCATTCCGCCCATCTCCCCAGCTACGAGCGAAAACCAAGCTGGTTCGCGAGCGAAGATCTCGCCTCGCATCGCTTCCAATCCGTGATCCAACGCACGCCTGAACTTGTGCTCCCAAATCTCGAACGCTGCCTTGCTCTCGAGCACGCCCGCCGAGCAAGCCAGGATCACCTGCTCAGGTCCTTCGTAGGTGGAACGACCTGCCAGAGACCTGACGCCCTCACCGCAATCGCAAGCGTAACGACCTGTGAGCCAACCGCCCAAGGAGTGCCCAAAAATGGTGTGGGGCTTGAGGCTATCTAAAATATCGCCCGTGGAAGCCACAAGCAGGTCCATCGAATGGAAGGGCCGTTCATGCGAGAGCCATCCCATGAAGCCTGGAAAATCCAGCATGATGACTTCGTCAAACCGCGATCGAATGACAGGCGACAACGTAGCAAGAAGCGGAAGCCAAGAAAGCGGGCTGTCCCCAAAACCAGGGACGAGAACGAAGCGCTTAGGCTTCGCGCGCTTGCGAAAGGACTTTCGCCAAAGCCCGACGGTCATTTCTCCTCGGAAGCGTGTCTCCCAGGGTAACCGGCCTCGTTTAGGACAAAAACTGGCTGGAGTTTTTTGAGGGCTTTGGGCAATCCAGCGGTTTGACTTCTTTTTTAATCGCATCCCTTCTTAGCACTGAAGGGCTTCCCAAATACCCCAGGAATAGATAAACCCAAAAGGAATGACTGCACTGCCGTTCCGGGTGGACGAAGAATCGCCGACTTCTTCCAAAAGCAATTCACTCTCTCAGCCGAAAGTCATTCCGCGAAACAGCGCAAGAACAGGCCAAGATCCTGCACCAAATCGAAGCCTTGCGAACGGCTGGAGCTCAATTCTTATCCGTCACCAAGGGTGCTGGCGGAAGCCTCAGAGGCGGAAGCCTACCCATCGCGCAGGTCATCAAAGAGCAGTTTGGGCTCCCCTGCATCGCTCACTTCACCTGCCGAGACATGACTCCCGAAGAGGCCGAAAATCACCTGATGGACCACCATTACTTCGGCATCCGAAATATCTTGGCCCTGCGCGGAGATCCTCCCGACGGCCAAACCGGCTGGCACCCCCGCCCAGGCGGCTATTCGTACGCCCACCAGCTCATCACCCAGATCCGCGGGCTCAATGAGGGGCGCTACCTCGCTCGCGCCGGAGGACCCGTGGCGGACTCCTCGCAAAAAACTGATTTTTGCATCGGTGCGGCCGCGTACCCCGAACATCCTGTGGACAGCGAGCGCATCGAGTTCTTCAAATTGAAAGTCGATCAGGGGGCCGAGTACGGAATCACGGACATGCTTTTTGATCCAGAGATCTACGCGCGCTTCGTCGACGGATGCAAAAAGGCTGGAGTGTCGGTGCCCGTCCTGCCCGGAACTCGCCTGCTCAAGAGCCGCGCTCAAGCTCAACGCATGGCCGCTAAGTTCAGGGTAACCGTGCCACCTTCTGTTTTGTCGCGCCTCCCTGAGACGGATAAAGAAGACCCCAAACACGCTCTCGAGGCAGGCTTGGAGTGCTTCTTGGAGCTTACGGCCAAGCTGCGCTCTTACGGAGCTCCGGGCGCTCACCTTTACGTGATCTCGGACACCGAAGCGGGGTGCTCGGCCCTACGGTCCCTTTCGAGTGCTGGTAGATAAACCCTCCGGGGCGTGTTAGCCGTTCTTGATCTCTCCCAAAGCCTGGGTGGCGAAATTGGTAGACGCACAGGACTTAAAATCCTGGGTTCCGAAAGGGACGTACCGGTTCGATTCCGGTCCTAGGCACCAAACATTTTGTGAATGAAGGCTCTCCCGAAAGGCAAGAGAGCCTTCATTCACAAAATGTTTCCGTCTTTGAGCGGACTCGAACGAGAATTTCTGGCCGCGATGAATGCGACCCAAGGGAGCGAGGAAGCGCAGGCCGAGTCCGTTCCACTGCCAAGTCTTTGACGTAACGCCGAGCATTAGCGCCCAAAAACACGCCTTACTTTTTCAGCTCCGCCCCCCGAATTCCGATCTACAGACGTGGGGTCTATTTTCAGAAATTCCATCTACTTAGCTTGGCTCTTGGCACTAGCGCCTGTGAGCTTGTATGCGATGGACCCACCCTGCCCCAAAGGCACGGTTCACCACGCCCTTGAGCTCGAATCTCCACAAGCCATTCAAAGCATCGCCGATCTTTTTTTGGCCTACTCCGAAGGCCACGAACCGGACCTATCGAATCCTGAAGAGCGAAAGCTCTTTGAGCTCTACCGGAAGATCAAATTCAGCGAAGGCCGTCGCCCGACTGTCGAAGGAGCCATGGATCTGCTGGCCCGGTACATCGCCAAACACCCGGAGCTCAAAAAAGAAAGGTTCCGCCCTTACGAGATTCGTCACAACGGGCCGACGCTGCCCCTCACCCCAAGCTTGGGCACCCTAACGGACTCGCTGGGCCAAAATGCGGCCAAGGTGCGCGGCGAGTTGCTCAACGTCGGTCAAAACCAAGTGATGTGGAAGAAGATCCTCCACTACACCAGCCCTACCGGTCAAAGCGATCCCGGGGCATTTGCCCATTTCTTGGATCGCCACATCGACAGCGCCACGCGCGAAAAAATCAAGAACCCCTCGCTCCCACCACAGGAGCGCGCCAAGCTCCTGTTTCAAACGCTTAGCGCCGAGAGACAAAAGCAAATCGCAGCAGGTAAAGACGTCCGAGCGATTTCGCAGGCAATGGCTGACCTGATTCATACCGCTGGATTCGCTGACCCATTGGTCGTCAAGGACCTCCGAAGCCTAAACGCTACGGAGCGCCTCACCGCACTTCGAAAGATCGTCGACGCTCGCTCCCAATTTGCCCGCAGCGTGGGCTATCCCGAGACCTATGCCGCCGTTCTCAAAGAACTGGGCGTCGCGCAACCCAGTGGCTCCTCCGGAGGAGCGGAGCTTGCCGATCGAGTGGCGACCCTGGAGCGCGAATACCTGGCACTCGCTCAAAACAGCGGCGAAAAACACGTTCCTCCCCGCACCGTGCGAGAGCTCTCGCTGGCCGAATCGCCCTTTCGCGGATGCCTCTCCGAGCGGGATTGCTCTTCTGAGAACTATTTCGAAAAAGCACTCGATCCCAACTACCACTACTTCACGGTGACGGACTCCGAGGGCCGTTCCACAGGCCAGGTCACCGTTGTGCTCGGCCAAGCCAAGCGAGCCGTCCCTCCCTATGAAGCTGCGCGAGTGGCTTTCATCGACAAGGTCCAAGATATCCCGGTTGATGACATCCCCCTGGTGCTCGAAGCCATCCGAAAATCTGTAGAGGAAAAAGGCTACACGCTTGCGCGCCCTCATACTCCCGAAGATGCCCTGACTCCTGGACTGACAGGCGATGACGAAGCGCCTTTTCGAACCGGACCGAAAGGAATGTCCCAAACGGGGAAGATCATCGACTACATGGAGAACACCCTGCCCGTCGACAAAACGCGCCGCTTGGGCTCCTTCACGCCGGATCCACACACCTATGATTTTGATAACCACAAATCCAAGGTCTACACGCGCGTGCGCGACAACCTGCCGCTCGATCCCGTTTTGCCGCTGACCAGCCAAAGGCGGACCGCCCAACCCGCGCCTCAAAAGCGAGGCTGGAAGTCCGCTCACCTCGACATGAAGCAGGTCTTGCAAGATACCTACGCGCTTAAGAACGGCTCTTTTGACGATAAGCTGCGCTACGTCTCAGCGATGGAGACCCTAAAAAAAGATGGGGCTCATGTCGATCCGGAGCTCAACGCAGTCAAGCTGCGTTGGTTTAGGGACAAGAGTTTGCCGTTTAAGTTCAGGCGTGATCTTTTTTTCCACGAGGTCTGGGACGACATCTACGGCATGGGAGGGCTCCTGAATCACTTCTCGCCTGAAGAGCAAGTGACGCTCATGCAGAATTTTTTTGAGTCCCAGCGCTACAAAGAAAGAACAGCATCAACCCCTCTTTTTCAAAAGATATATCAACAGCACATGGCGGACCTGATGCTCCGTGCGCGCGGCAACCGCAGCGTCATCGAGCAAATCGCTCGAAGCTTTGGCTATGATCCCACAGGCTCTACCTTGGCAGACGTCTTCATGATTCTAGACGCCAAAGACGTGCCTCATCAAAAGGCGCTTAAAGCCATCGCAATCGGGACACCGGTTGGGATAGAACAAGCCCTCTCGCTCTTTGAGCAGCTCCAAGGCACGAGCCTCGAGAAGTGGGCCATTAAGAAGGTAGAGCCTTCGATATTCGCCTCCTACAAGATGCCCAGGGAGAATGACCGAATTCTGTCGGATCTCCTAAACTCCGAAAAAGCATCTGACCGCGTCCTAGGGCGCCAGTTGCTTGAATC
>JBGAWT010000147.1:0-8870 GCA_044227445.1 Bdellovibrionia bacterium
TCACTGGCCGGGGTTGGGCTTCTTCGTAACTGGCTTGGTAAAAAGTAAATCCTTTGTGGTTCATCGGCTCATTCATCGAGATGAGCTGATCGCGGCTCTCGGGTCCATCTTCTAATCGCACTCGCGATTGATACGACGCTGGGTCCTGCGTGCCCGGGTAGCGCTCGATCTCGAAACGAGAGAGCTGAATCGAGAACGGCAAGATCAGGGTTTGGGGCGAATACGCCAAAGTAACGCTCTTATCGCCGATCTGAAGCACGGCGCGATCTCCCAGACCCAGCCAAACCCCTCCGGCTTTTTGTTCGCCTGTGACGATTCGAATCGCGGAGGCAGGCGCTTGATTACCGTATTGGATTCGCGCCGGCCGGTACTTCGTATGCGCCACCGCTCGAGGCGTTACGCCTTGAACGATGATCTCCACAGCTTTCCAACCCGGATTGATGACTGCGGGTTTGCCCGGAGCTGGCGTGGCATCACCTTGCGTGATCTTTCCTTCGGAGCTGCGCGCCCGGTAACGCAACGATCCATTGGGCTCAACCTTGAATTCCATTGCAGGCCTGCCCTTGGGAACCGACTCGATCTTAAAGCGCGGGGCTAGCCCAAAGAACGCGGGACCCGCTTGCATCTGAGTCCATTGAGCGTCGCCTGCCCAAAGCCAGAACTCCTGCTCAATTCGCATCGGCCCGCCCTTAACCACGAACTTTACAGCGGGCTGAAAAGTCACCGAGTCCGTACGTGCAGCGGCCACGAATTGAACGTCTGGCTCAGCGTGCGTGAGATACTCAGCGACCGTGACATCATAAGGAAGGCCGTGGTCGAGCAAAGAAAAAGGCTGAAAACCTACGTCCGGCGGGATCCACGGAACAGTGACGCGTTGGACGTTCGCCCCATCCATGGCCACTAAAAAAGAAGTGTCGCCAATCTCCACACGCGACTCCATACGCCCCTCAGTGACCCTGAGCGAGCCATCGACTCCCCGCTGGCTCGTGATCACGGAGCCCAAGAGCAAGACTAAGATCCCCAGGTGAGCCGTCAAAAAAGGAATATGCCTTTTTTTCCAAGGCAGACGGGTGAGCGCTGAGCACAGGATATTAATCCCGAGCAGCGCCATGAGCAGGAAAAACCAAATCGATCGATAGACGTAGTACTGCGCAGTGGGAGTGTCGTTGGCGCTCTCTAAGAAGGTGGCAGTGGTGAGCGCGGTGATCAATCCAATGATCACGAAAACAGCCAGACGCACTGAGGAGATGAATTTCCAAACCGCCAATGCGAACTTCAGAATGCCTCCTCGTCGCAGAAAGCTGCGACTCAAAGCTTTTTGAACGGCGGAAGCTCCATCGGCGTAATCTTGCCGCGGTCTTCGTGCGTATCACCCGCTTGGATCACGGCTACGCCGGCCAAAGCCAGAACTTTGCGCTGGATCTCGCGCTCATGAACCAACACATCTTGCTTCGAAGGGTCAAAGGACTCATCGGCCACGCGATCGTAGGCAGCTTTTCTAAAAGCGCTCGAGGCGCGGCCCACTGCGACGCGCGCGCGCCTGCGCAGCCTACGCGCAAAGAACAAGCCTTGGCGAGTCTTGGGACCCGAAAGATCGATCAGCAAGTCCACGGAGGACGGCGCTGAATTGCCGATGTACTTGCCCACGGGGGTCATGAAGAAAACCTCGGATCCGGGATAGGCAAACTGAGTCTTTTGCTTGAGTGAGGCGATGTCTAGAGCCATCCCGCGCACGGAGAGTATGAAAAGCACGGTGCGTACGTTGGGCGCACGATTTTTTCGAATCGCTTCGGCGACCTGAATGCCACTGAGCGAGTGGTCGGACTCGGGGTCCGGGAGCTTAGTCCAATCCGAATGCTGTGCGAGCGATGTTCCGAGGCCTGTTGCTGATTGTCCCATGCACAAGAGGTATCAAAAAACGTCGAACGTGAGAAGGCGACACTCGATGGGACCATTAAAAAGCGGGGTACGCTTATCTGGCTTCAAACCGATGCGTTTTCCCAGCTCTGGATCGCCCGTGAACACGGCGCAGCGCCATCCTTTAAAGGCCTTTTTCCACGAATGGCCGATATCGGCGTAAAGCGGCTCAAGCTCAGGTGTCTCACCCAATCGCTCGCCGTAGGGAGGGTTGGCGATCCAAATTCCTTTTGTCGTTCCCTCGGGCGGAACGGCATTTCTGAAATCCCGCGTACGCCAGCGCATGAAACTCTGGATCTCTTGTGGAAGCGATTCGGCGTTGCGGCCTGCTGCCCCGGATGCGCGCGCTTCGATATCCGAGCTGTGGATCATGAGCTTGCCCTTCCACTTCTCGACACCCACGCGCCAGCGATCTTTGGCTTCTTGAAAAGCTTTTTTGCGATCTCTGCGTCATGCCTGAGCCAACCCTGAAACCCGAAGTAATCGCGCATAAGGCCTGGCGCAAAATCCACGGCCATAAGCGCAGCTTCGATCGCAAGGGTGCCGGAGCCACAGAACGGATCAACAAACCCGATGGCCCCTTCGGCAGGCGACTCGCGAGTCAGCTCATTCCAGCCCACCAGGATGAAGAATTCCCGCCGCGAGATTCTCCTTAAGCGGCGCTTCGCCCGCAAAGCGGCGATAGGAGCGGCGATGCATGCCTTCGCCCGACAGGTCGATGGAGACCGAAGCATACGGTCCTTCGGCGTGAACGTGAATTCAAGATCCGGGCGCTTGAGATCCACCGACGGGCGCTCGCCCTTGATGCGCATGAACTGGTCTACGATCGCGTCCTTAGTGCGTTGGGCGCCAAACTGAGTGTGCTCAAGCTCGGAGTTGCGCGAGGTAAAATCCACGGCAAGCGTCCCGTTTTCGCGCAGCTCGTTAGTCCAATGGATGGACCTGACGCCGCCATAAAGCTTGTCAAAATTAGGCGCCTCAAAGCGCCTGATCTCCATGAGCACGCGCGTGCCGACGCGCGACCAAAGCACGGCGCGGTACCCCGTCTCAAGAGGCCCCGTCCAATGCGCGGAACCTCGCCCCGGATGGGCGTCAATCCCCATGGACTTGAGTTCCTGAGTAAGAACCTCCTCAAGACCCTTGGGCGCGGGGACGGTGAAGCGATAATGGCCCTCGGGTAAGGGTTCTTGTTCTTTAGCCATGGGGGCGCGTGTATATAATGAAGGGCGAGGGAAAACCATGTCGACTTTTTGGATGGTAGTAACGGCAGTATTCGGCGCGGGCGGCGTATTAGCGAGGTTTGGAATGGACCGGCTGCTCGCCGCTTCGGGCGCAGGATTTCCCTGGGCGACGTTTGGAGTCAATCTGGCGGGAAGTCTCCTAGCCGGGGCGGTGGCCGGGTGGTCGGGATTTTCGACCGAATGGCGGCAGGCCGTCCTAGTAGGGCTCTTAGGCGGCTTTACGACGTTCTCGGCATTCAGCCTGCAGACCTTTCGAATGATCGAAGGCGGTCTGTGGGTAGAGGCGCTGCTTTACGCGACGCTAAGCCCAGCCCTAGGCGTGGCGCTTGCCGCCTTGGGATGGAAACTCAGCGGCTAGCACCGTTGTTCAGAAGTTCCGAAAAAAACTGCTTCGCGCGACGAACCTCTTCGAGCACAGCTCCCGCATTGGATTGCAGGATATCGGTAGGAACTCCGTCGCTATTAGGCACCCAATCCCAGATTGCTATCTTTCCGACTGCTTTGGGGGAAAAACGCTGCTCAATCGAATTCAATCGATCAAGCCACTTCTGAGCCAGCAGGCGCCTTTGTGTAAGCAGCGCTTGGGCTGTTCCGGGAAGCGTGACGTAGATCGCTGCAGTATGAGCATCCGATGTGAGGGTGGCGTGAGTTCTCGCATGGGCTTCGCGCTGAGTCAGCGATATGCCCGAACTAATATTTGAGGCGAAGTCATACTGCCATTGCTCGTATCCCCACTCTTTAAGCGGAGTCTCCCCAACTTTTTTCCCAGCGACTCTAATCGCGTACCAAGAGGAAAAGGTGGGTGAATCAACCGATTGGAGCTCCAGAGTCCCATCGCCTTTGGATTGCACATGGGCTGGAATAGGCACGCCGTTCTTAATGAGCTCCACTTCCTTGGTGCCCACCTGGTCCATCTTTGGATCAAATCGAACGGTTGCACGTAGCTTCACGTGCCGGGACTTTTGAATCACCAGCTCATCGCCGATGCCGGTGTTCTCCACGAAAAAATCAACAAGCGGCCCATTGGTCACAAAGGTTCGGCCGCGCTCAACGCCTTTGAGCCAGTTTTTTCGGTTCAGAGGTCCTTCAATTCGCGTGTAGAATCTCTCGCGTCCCGGAAGAGCCGAAGGACCGCACGGAAAATCCGAGCCTCCGGTTGGGGCGATTCGAATGCCTAGGTTCAGGAGCTCGTACCACACGCCGTATTGCGCGTAGTCCATCTGAAGGACCTCAATAAAGGTTATCTTTCGGCTAGGGGCGTGAACTGCCAAACCATCATTGGCCGAACCCACCCCCCAATGAGCGATGCCAACCAATCCTCCCGCTTTTGTCACCTGTTCGATGAACTCCGAAAAAATGACGTAGCGCTGTCCGGGATCGATCGGGCGATCGGCGCCCAGCGCAATGGCATGCCCAAAGACATGGGTACGTGGGTGCTCTTGTCCCGAGACAAGGAGGTAATTGCCTTCTTTGTAAACGCCGTCCTCCCCAAAAGCGTACTGGGGCGTGCCGTGAAAATGATGAGCATTTCCGATCTGAAGGAGGTTCGCTACGCGAATGTCTTCGGCCTGCATCCACCGCGAAACAAGGCGATTGTCCTTGGCCGAAAGACGCGGAACATGCACATGGTCATCCGACCCCACCCATCCCTTGAGAGCGGGATCAATCCACCGATCGAGGGTGACCGAAAGAATCGTAGGCAAACCAGATTTAATCTCGAAAACTCGCTCGGCGGGCCTAAACTCAATGCCCTTGCTGATAAACAAGGCGTAACGCCCGGCCGGCAAATCCACTTCCGATACCCCCTCGGTGTAAAACTGCCGAGTCCCCGTGTAGGGGTTATCGATGTATTTCTCAGTCGAAAAACCTGAGAACAAACCTGGAAACCAATCGGGCACGGGCGAGGACGGGCAATTTCGGATGACCGGCACGCTCGAGGGAGGAACGAAATTCTTGCCGCTTTGATCTCGAATCTCTACTCGAGCCGCCGTCTCGCAACGGCAGCCAGGATCGAGAATGCGAAAAGAAAGATGACCCGCCTGGGCACCCATCGCTAGCTCTATTCGAGCGCTTCCAAAAAGAGCGCACGAAAAGACCAGTACGAAACGGATCTGGGTCGAGAAACTCATAGGCTGCTGAGCAGACTAACTGACTGCTCCCAGCACCGCATCCACATGTCCTGGCACCTTGACCTTGGCGTAGATCTCTTGAATCTTGCCATCTGGTCCAATCACGAACGTGGAGCGCTCGATGCCCATGTACTTGCGACCGTACATGGATTTTTCCTTCCACACGCCGTAGGCCTCGCACATCTTAGTTTCGGTATCCGCGAGCAGAGGAAACGGAAGATCGTATTTGGCAGAAAACTTTTGATGGCTCTTTTCGTCGTCGCGGCTCACGCCCAAAATCACGGCGCCCTTTTTCTTGAACTTGGGATAGGCATCGCGAAAATCACACGATTCTTGGGTGCAACCTGAGGTCATGTCCTTGGGGTAGAAATAAAGCACGAGGGTCTTGCCCTTGAAATCGCTGAGCGAGATCTTGTTTCCTTCGCCGTCCTTCAGACTAAACGCCGGGGCCTTGTCTCCTACTTTGAGCATACGTATCCGATCCATCCTTTCAGGTAACGCCCTTCAGGGAACTCGGCTGCAACCGGATGATCGGCAGCAGCGCCTCCACGATAAAACCACTTGGCTTGTTTTTGCGCCCGATGTGCGGCTTTGGCAAGCGACTCCGAAAAATCTCCCACGCTAAAGAGCCCGGAGCAGGAGCAAAGCGCGGCAAGCCCCTCATCGGCTACGAGCTTTAGAGAGTCGGTAAACAGACTCGTGTAAGCAGCCTTTCCTACCGGCAGGTGCTTGCGTGACTGAACGAGTGCGGGCGGATCGCTGATCACGATGTCAAAGCGCCCCAGATCCTTGGCGTCCTTGAGGTTCTCAATGACGTCCATCTTGACGCCCTGAAACGCCCCCCCGGCACGCTCGACGTTGATCTTAGCTAACTCCAGCGCTCGCTCGGACGCATCCACAGCAGTGACCTGAGGTTTAAACCCCGCGCCCTTAAGCGCATCGGAGAGTTGCCCGCCCCACTGCCCGACATAGGAGCAAAGATCCAGAATTCGGATGGTCTTTGTAGTCCGCGTGCGCGCGAACGAAAGCGCCGCCTCGGCCATGCGCTCGATGGTAGAGGCTTGATCCAAGAAAAAACCCGTCTTCTGACCGCCCACTAAGTCGACGTCAAACCGAACGACGTCGGCCCCACCGCTTGCTGGCTTGAGCAAGATCGTGGAGCGCCCCGCTTGATCGAGATCGCCTTCAAAGGCTACCGGATCAAGCTTCTCTAATCCCTCGCGAGCGCGCGAGCCGGCGTCACGGCGCAAGATCAGGTGCGTTTTTCCCGAAATCTTTAGAACACCCGAACGAGTCTCAGTACTCAGCGCTTTGAGCGCTGCGTCCGTCAGACCGTCTGCTCCCGCCGTTTGGGACTGCACCACGAGCACTTGCCCGTCTTCGGTGCGGTAGCGATCGATCACGAGCCCGGGCAAGCCATCAGCTTCGCCAAAGCAGGCTCGAAAACTCCAAGGCATGAGGCCTAGGACCTCGCGCATTCGAAGAGCGGCAGAAATTCTAGCGCTGACGATCGCCTGAGCATCCCCTTCGGAGGCGTCGCGCGAGAGCACTCTGAAGCAAATCAGCGACTGCGGGTTGACGTATCCCCAGGCCACGAAGCGACCGGCGGCGTCTTGAAGCTCCGTCATCTGCCCAGGCTTAAGAGCCTTAGGAAGTTCCAGGACCTCGTTCGAAAAAACCCAAGGGTGACCTTGGCGAACCCTGCGGTCCTCGCCTTTTTTAAGTCTCAACGCCATAGGCCTGGGGAGATAGCACAGTTTGAGGTATCCAAGCGAGATGGGAATCGGCCGCTGGCAACTCAACTGGAAGGAGCTCGCGCAAAGTGTGGAGCGCGCTCGCCCGTTTGTAGAGGGAGCCCGGATCGACAAGGTGATCGTTCCGGCGAGGTCTCGATTCGTAGAGGGCTACCTCAAGTGCGAATGGGCTTTGTTGCTCTCCCACCCAAGTGGCAAAGACGGTTTTTTGTGGATCTCGCTCAGGCCTCAAAGAGTAGCGGTCATCGGGGGCCCACAAAAAGAAGCCCCCGTGGGTGCAAAGGGCGGAACGCTGTCGGCATTCCTGCAGTGGCTCTCATCCAACGCGCGCGGTGCTAAGATCCAAAAGCTAGAGACGGTGGAGCGCGAACGTTGGGTGCGAATCCACCTGAGCACGGGCCACAGACTAGAGCTCTCATGCATTCCAGCTCAGCCCGAGGGCTGGGTCGTGGACGAAAGCGGCGCAGCCATAGCGCAATGCCGCAAGCCCCTGGCTCAAGGAAAAATCACCAAGATCCAACCTCCAAAACCTAGCCCCAACGCGCCAGCCAATCCTCCGATGCGCTTCGATACGGGAAGCGCCGCGTTCGTGCGCGAGCTTGAGAAGGACTTGGATCTTGAGGCGTTCGAGGCACGTCGCACACGGGCGTTGAGCGAAGCGCGCGAGCAGCTCAGGCGGGTGGGCCAGCTCCTCAAGAAGAGCCAAACGGCGCTACGCGAGTCGGCGAGCGAACAACCCTGGCGCGAGCATGCACAGCTTCTCTTGGCTCATGCGAGCACAAAACCCAAAGCACGGCTGGCTGGAAAAAAATGGCTCATCGAGCTTCCTTCGTATGAAGATCCGACTGAGCTGATCAGCGTACCGGTCCACGAAAAAGACACGGCCTTGTCGGCGACCGCGCTAGCGCAAAAGTTTTTCGAGCTCTCTAAGCGCAGCGAGCGCCGTCAAAAAGAAGCGCAGACACGATTGGAGGAAGCCACAGGCAAAGCAGATGCACTGGCCGAACTTCAGCGCCGCCTTCACGAAGAGAAACTCGAGTGGAAGGATCTTGAGTCAATCGAGCGGGCCTTAAACATCTCGCTTGAATCCCAGGGCAAAGCAGATCCAAAAACGGCCAAGCGCCTCAAGCGAACGTCAGAGCTTCCGGGCCGTCAGTTCACCTCTCGCAACGGCTGGGCGATCTGGATCGGTCGCAACAAGAAAGAGAACTTGGAGCTCACGCTCAAACACGCTCGCGGCAACGACATGTGGTTGCACGTCAAAGGCAAGCCCAGCTCGCACGCTGTGATCCCCGTACCCACCGGAAAGTCCGTGCCGCTTGAGACTCTGCTGGACGCCGCACAACTCGTCTTGCACTACAGCGGAGGCAAGGAATGGGGGAAAACCGAAGTGGATTACACGTTCCGAAAGAATGTGAAGCGCATTCCCGGCACGGACGAGGTCCGCTACACACAGAATAAAACGCTGATGATCGTTCCGGATCCCAAGCTCATCGCTAAGCTCGTAGAGTGACCAAGACTCGGCAAACATTGGGTTCTGGTCCAACTCTCTATCCGACGCTAAGCTGAACACATGGAATCAAAAATTTTCTGGAAAATCGGATCCATCAAAGATTTTCAATTGTCTGACTTTTATGAAGCCCTGCAGCTCCGGTGTGATGTCTTTGTAGTCGAACAGAAGAGGGCGGTCGGCGAAATCGATGGGAAAGACATCCATCCAAAAGTGACTCACGTCACGGGCTTAAGAGGCAAAAAATTAGTTGCTTACGCAAGGATAAGCCCACCCGGCTTAACCTACGCTGAAGTTTCTATTGAGAGAGTGGTTTTGC
>JBGAWT010000148.1:0-8296 GCA_044227445.1 Bdellovibrionia bacterium
CAAGGCTTCCCGTCCCTCTCCTTCAACTTCGCAAACGCAATCATCACGGCGGAGAGAATCGCGCGCGAAGAATCGGCAAAATACGGCTGATGCGAGCCGTCTTCAGGGATGAGGATGGAGGCAATACTGTTTGCGTGGCGTGCGTTCGTTACGTCTGCTGAGATGTCCCAGGCATGACAGCGGGAGTCGAAGGGATTAAAGATTATGACCTCCGCTCCCGGCTGCATCGAATGAATGAGCGAGATGTATTCCCGCTTGTTGTCGTAAACGAGAGCTCGCTTGCTCTTCTCCCCCGGTTTTCCGATCCGCGGGAGAACCGACTTCATGAGGAGTCGAATGATGGTAGTTTTTCCGCTCCCCGTGGAGCCGATTACCATGAAATGGCGGATCGCTAGAAGAATTGGGATATTCCTAAAAGCCCAAAAGAAATGCCCTACCTCGATCTTAAAAGGCGGGCGCTCTGTTGTTTTCGGCGGAAAAAACTTGGCACGCAGCCTCTCAAGGAAACTCATCTGATTCGTCGTTGGGATCAACCCTCGAGCCTCGGAGGTGAATGTCGCGAGGCGGAGAAGAGTGCCGGAAGAGGTTAAAAAAGTAGTAAAGGAGCACGAGGCACCCGGCAGCTATGCCAACCCCTTTGCTCGCGCCAAAAAGGACAAAAAGAAAAGCGACGAGAACCGCAACTAGGACGAAGAGCACCGTCGCGCTTAAGATTAGCCAGCCACTTTTGACCCCTGACTCAACGGCGTCGCCGACGCCGAGCACAACGTCGCGCGTCTTAAAAAACGCCCGAGCGCAAAACCCAAAGATGCTCTTCACCGTGTTCATTGACGCGAACCGGGCCGCAAAGGCGGGCCAGATCAGTGCAGGAAGGATCGAGAATCACCCCCAAAAAGTCGAGGCGAAAGCCCCGCCCCTGCGGTTAACGGTGGATTCGCTGCTTTCGCGTTTCAGTTTTGGCAGGGACCGGAAGTTTAAGCTTCTCAGTCTTCACGCGAACCGCGGGAAGGGAGAAATTCCTAACCGGGCTCCACTCCGGAGCGCCCGGAAAAAGCTTTCGCTCCTGAATGGCAACCGAGCCCGTCTTGGAACCAAGACTTGGTGCTTTTGCTTTCGCGCGCACATTTCCCCAGCGCCTCCGCTTGTTCCTGATAACAATTCTCGGGGTTCTAATCTCCCCCAACCCCGACCATCTAGGCGCATTGGGGAAAAGTGGCGCCCACTCTTTTCGGTAAAAGCGCCTTTGAACTGGGAGCTTTAGTTTATCGACCGCTTCGGCGACCCGCTTCCGGTCAACGTCGTGCTTGTAGGCCAGGGCAAAGGCGACCTTGGTCAACTTCTCCCGCGTTTGTTTCTCAGGAAATATCCGGTCTGTTGTCTCCCGAAGCTCCCGCTCAAACGCCCTGTAAGCTTTCCTCTCTTCGCGGAGCGCTTTCTTGGACCTTGATTGTTCGCCGTGCTGTCGCGGCTTTGTCTTCGACTGCGCCTTAGAATGCGAGGATGCCACTTTTTGCTTACGTGTCTCCTTCTGCTGACCTCGCTCGCCCTGTTGGTGCGGAGCCTCGTGTTTTTGCACCCGCTCCTGCCCGCGGTGCAGGACGGACTCTATTTGCTCGGGCTCAAAGCCGTGCGCCCTCGCGACACTGGCCCAAGCCTTGAAAAGGAGCTCACGGGGGGTGTGTTTTTTCGGCCCACGCGTGAGCTCAGCCGCCCGGTCGGCGTCTCTTCCGCCTTGAAGGTTGTGCTCCTTCATGAAGCTAACTATCTGGCGCCGCCTGGTTGAGAAGAGATCGCAGAGCTGTTTTGGCACGCCATCGATCTCGAAGCGATCCTTATCAAGCGAGATCTCAAGCCCCAGCTTCTGGCTTAATTCGGAGGCAAGCCTTTGGCGAAAATTCCACCCAAGCTCTAACTCATGCTTATAGAGGGGCCTTGTGTGGAGTGCTCCGGTCGTGCCGTCTTCCCGCACGCCGGTATTGATCATGACGCAGTGCCAGTGAAGCTGGGGCTCATCGGCCCTTGAGGTTTCGTGGTGAAAGACAGCGAAAGAGAGGGCCGCAGGAACAATTGAATGACCGGCTTTCCCTTGGCGACTGAGGCCAAAAGATTGTTCGATGTCGAAGAGCAAGTCCCGCACCACCTTTTCGCAAATAGCCTTAATCTCGTCTCGATGCTCGGGGGCAAAAGCGTAGAGAACGCTAACGGGCTTAGGCACACTGAAGGTCGGATCCCAAAACCCCTGACGCTTCTCGTCGCCAGCGTTTTGAACAAGCTTCTGAGATCTGTCCGCGGAAAAACCGTCGAGAAGATTGTCGAAGTGGAAGCGTGAAACATCGAGCGGGAGTTTTAGCAGGTCAGCGCCCTGACCAAACCAAAACCCCGGTGCCAGTGCGTCACGGCTGTAATAATTAAAATAGTAGCCGCCGCTTGCTCCGCTCTTTCCCCCCTTCTGGATCTTAAGCACGGCTTAACCCTTCCGGGCCAAGGTCTTTTCCACCCACTCTCGCGCCTCCTCCGCTTCGACTTTACCGGCAGAGCTCAGAAGTGCTTCGGTCGCGGTCGTCACGTCCCTTCTGAGCTCAATCAGCTCCTTTTGAAGTTTCAAAATTGCGTCGCGGAGCTCGGCTCTATCCTCGCGATCGCGCAGTGCCGAGAGTGTGTAGTGCCGCGCCAGATCGTGAACACTCACGCCAAGGGTATTGGAGCGGGCCAAAAGCACCTCTCCATCTTTGTCCCCGACGCGAAATCCAATTGTGGCGGGGCAGCGGGTTTCTTTTTTCATGTCCGAGAGTTCCAATTGTTTAAGCGACGCGCGCATGACCGTTTGAGTTGAGGTTTCGTTTAGTGTGCCGAGAGGCATTTTTGTCCTGCCACCGGCGGTAAATGGTATTGGTGATGCGGGACAGCCAACTTTGGTCCTCCATCGCTTCTAAAAGCTTTTTCGTGGAGAAGTATTTCTTCCCATTCACGGGCGGGTTCCCGAGCGGCTTCAAAAGCCCGGCCCGCGTTATCGCCTGCACGTCCTCAGGCGAGCAGCTGAGCAGGTAGCCAACTTCCTCGGCCAGGAGGCGCCCTTTCATCCGGCGCGCGGACAAAAACCTGTATTCGTCGTCGCTCATGCGAAATTTTTGGGGCGCAACTCGCCCTTTGTTAACCAGTGGGGAATCCGCACAAAAACCGAACAAACTTTTTCTGCCTATCTGAATGGGTTTGAGCTTTTGGCGCCTCGCCCTCTCCCCTATTGTGGCGGCACTGGAATGCCTGAACTGATCGATCTCATCAACGCGCACCGCGCAGCGGTGAGCACGAAAGCCCGAGAAGAAACACTCGTGGCGCTCTTCGATTTTCTAAATCCAGATCTCTACCTCTTTTTTCTTCGCAAAGTCCCCGACCAGGACGCCCAGGATCTGCGCTCCACTACGCTCCTCGACATCCACAAAGGGTTAAAGAATTTCAAAGGCGACAACTCCCAAGTAGCTTGGGAGTGGTGCTACACGATCGCGCGGAGGAAACTGGCGGCGCATTTTGAGAAAAAAGGAACTTCTGTCACCAAAGCAGTTGATCCCGAGCTCCTCGAGGAATTGGCTTCGGCATCCTTGCAAACGAAACCATTTGAAAATGCAGCCGAGAAAATCGATGTTCAGGAGGCGCTTGCAATCCTGAACAAGTCAGACCCAGATTGTTTTGAAGTCCTGTGGGAACGTTTCATATCTGGACTTGGCTACCGGGAACTTGGATCGAAGATTGGAAAAACGGCTGATGCGGCGCGTATGCAGATCTCGCGGTGCATCGAAATAATTAAGCCGCTCCTCGGCTAAAGACCCCATGCCAGACGAGCAAAAGAGTGCTGAAGAGAAGTTACGACTCCTGGGCGAGAGATTACGGGCCGGGGCCGCAAAGATTCGCCCCGTACCGAACCAAGTAATCGAGCAAGCTCTCAAGCCTGTTCAAGACTTGGCGCAAGACCCGACCCAGAAGAGCGGGCGCCTGAAGCGTCGTCGCCGGCGCGGACCTTCCCGTTGAATCCGGCGCAGCCGCAGGCTCAAAAAGCCTCCCTGACCGCCGACTGAAGGCTCGTAAAAGGAAGGCGAAGTATGTAATCTGTGAAGCGCAATGAGCAACGCGCCGCAACGGCAAACACTCGATCCTCTTTTAGTTGGGCCACTCAAGGAGAACCACGAGCTGCTCACGCAAAGTGGTCAACTTCTCAGCCCCGATCGCTTGAAGCAGTGTTACTCCCTTTTTCAAAAACGATTCGGCCCTGAAGTGCTCGCCAAACTTCAGGGAGAGGAGCTTCTAAAACTTCTGCACGCCCGGCCTGGCAAAGATAGCTTGGTTTATTGGCTCGAATTCAAGAATGACGATGAGTTTCCCGCTGTTTTCGGTAGTATCGCGGGCGGCAGTGCGCTGAAATTCGGACTGTATTGGCGCAAGGAGACGGGCGAGTGGACAGGCGGCAGCCCCGTGAATCAAAAATCAATCCCGATCCGAGAAGCAATCGCGATTGCAGAGAAACAGCGGGACCAACTCCTTTCGGCAGTTAATTTATTGGAGAAGTTCCCCAAGAATGCCTCGGACTCGGATTACGCAACGCTTCAAGTCCAAATGGATAAACTTGCTCCCGATGTCAGCTCATATGCTTGGGGGCACAAGTATCTGAGCTTGCTGTTTCCAACTATATTGGACGATTACCACAACCCCGACTACCAAAAGCACCATCTCATCAAGTTGCTCATTTCGCCTGCGTCCCAGAGCGGCCTTTATGCCTCCGCTGGGAAGTTTGTTCGACTGGCAGATGAGCTAGGTTGGGAAATGAATCACCTGACGACCGTTCTTAATAATAGAGACGGAGAGCCGGTGAAATACTGGCGAGTCGGAACCAAATTGGGGGAGGGCGAGGACGCCCAGGACATCTGGCCGCAGATGAAGGCTGGTGGCTACGTAGCCATTGGCTGGGAAGAGCTGGGGGATTTATCGGGGTTGCTCGAGGACAAAGAGGCAAAAGAAAAGATCGCGTCTTTGCTGGGTAAAGAATACGGGTCAAATCCGAATGTTGCCTCACGAAAAGCTGGTGAGATTAAGAATTTCCTTAGGGGCATGGCCGAGCGAGACGTCATCGTGGCCGCGGCAGGTGAAAGAGTCCTTGGGGTCGGCGTTGTCGTCGGTGATTATCGTTTCGATCCCACCAGTCCGGGAGAGGCGCCACATCGGCGCAATGTCAAATGGCATGATTGCCCCGAATGGAAGCTGCCAGTTTCCGAAGGACTCCGCACCACTGTTTATAGAATGAAAGAGGATGACGCAAACCTGATTGAGGTTGAGAGAAGACTACTGGAGCCAACTGTGAAATCATCCGCAACCAGTGCGAAAACGCTATCGGGCAATGGATCTCAAATGGAAGAGCTGCCACTGAACATTATTCTCTACGGTCCGCCCGGCACCGGCAAAACGCATCGTCTACGCAACGAATACATGGAGCGGTTTACCGACCGGCAAGCTATCTTAAGCGCAGACGAGCAGGCATCCGAACTGGTCAAAGATCTCGCGTGGTGGGAAGTCATCGCACTGGCGTTGCTTGATACCAAAGGTAACAAGGCCTCGGTTGCGCAGATTCTCGAACACCCTTTAGTGCAAGCACGCTTGAGACTTTCAGCCAACAAGAACCCGCGCGCCATGCTCTGGGCATCGCTTCAATCCCATACCAAGATGGATTGCCCGACAGTGAACTACACTAGTCGCATCGATCCATTGCTGTTTTCAAAGGACGAAAACTCAGTTTGGTCTATTGATGTCAGTCTGGCCGAGATCGAAGCCCCTGAGCTCGGCCAAGCACTTCAAAAGTATCGCAATCCAGCCAAGGAAGCGACCGAGGTCCGCCGATACAAGTTCACAACGTTTCACCAGTCCTTTAGCTATGAGGATTTTGTCGAAGGCATCAAGCCTCAGTCCGATGGCGGACAAATTTCCTACGAGGTTCGCGATGGCATTTTCAAAAAGGCCTGCCAGGAAGCCGCTGCCAACCCCAATAAGCCTTATGCGCTCTTCATTGACGAAATCAACCGCGGCAACGTGGCTAGCATCCTTGGGGAGCTCATCACGTTGATCGAGAAGGACAAACGTGTGGGTGAAGAGAACGAGCTGACTCCTGAGCTTCCATACTCCCGGCAACCGTTTGGTGTGCCGAAGAACCTTCACATAATCGGCACGATGAACACAGCCGACCGAAGTGTTGAAGCATTAGATACGGCATTGCGGCGCCGATTTACTTTTATCGAGATGCGTCCGGATCCAAGCTGCATAAAGCAACCCGCATCGCTGAACATCGACCTTCGCCAACTCCTAATTGCGATGAACGCAAGAATCGAGCAATTGCTGGATCACGACCACTGCATCGGCCATGCCTACTTCATGTCAATTAAAAATCTGTCCGACCTCCGCTCGGTATTTGCCAACAGAATCATCCCCCTTTTGCGGGAGTATTTTTATGGCAGTCCGTCCAAAGTCGGCATGGTGCTCGGTGAGCGTTTCGTAATTCGCCAGTCTTCTAGGATTCCGTTTGCCCCCGGCTCTTGGGGCGCAGGCGAGTTGGACGAAAGGGAGGTTTATGCTTTCGCCGACATGAGCCAGCTAACGGAGGAGGACTTCCAGACAATTTATGCCGAAGCGCATCCAAGTATTTGAGCACGGCACGCTCGCGGTCGGCGAACAAGGCTTTACGGCCAACCAGTTCGCCGCCTTGGTGCGCTACAACGACCGTCACGGATGCGCCTTCTTCCGCATCGGCTACAATCGCCTTCATTTTGGTTGTTTTGTTGGCGTTATCCAAGTTGGCGATCTCGCGATTGAGATTCTGCCTAAACTGGATAACGAGGCGACGCCCGAGGCAAAATCAAAGTGGCAGAAAGCTTTGCTGCAAATGTTGCACCAATCTGGTCTGCTGGCAGTGGAAGCCGCACCAGAAGCAGATCTTCACTTGGGACAGTCTCCGCTAGTTGATCTTTATCTGAAAGCTTTCCTCACTGAAGTCGAGCACCTCACCCACGCAGGCTTAGTCAAACGCTACCGAATCAACGAGGGAAATCTTCATAAGCTGAAAGGGCGGATTCAATTCGCGCAACATATCAGACGCAATTTCCTCCACCGAGAGCGGATGTTCACCGCACATCAAGTGTATGACACCGATAACGTCTTCAACCGAATACTTAAACGTGCTCTTGGCATTGTCGGAAATCTAGCGGTGCGCCCGGCTCTGATATCGCGCGCCAATGCCTCCGGACTCTGGTTCGAAGAAGTTGCCGACGCCCGCGTCGATAGCGAGACGTTCACTCGGCTACGCTTTGATAGGAACACCGAGCGTTATCGCCGAGCTCTTCAGTTGGCTCGGTTTATCATTTTGAATTATTCACCTGACCTGCGCGGCGGAAGCGAACATGTCCTCTCGATCCTATTCGACATGAACCAGCTATTCGAACGTTACATCCTGGTCCAGTTCCACCGCGCTGCCCCACAGTTTGCCGACCGGCGCTTGCGTGTCGTGGGCCAGCAATCTAAACGCTTTTGGTCAACAAAAACCGTTCGCCCGGACATTGTCGCTTCGTTCAAAAACGACTCCTCCTCCGAGTCGGTTGTGCTAGACACTAAATGGAAGATCCCCAAGGACGGCCAACCTGCTGACGATGACCTGAAGCAGATGTTTACTTACAACCTGCACATGGGTGCGCGCCGAAGCCTGTTGATTTACCCTCGCGCTGCCTCCTCACAGTCAGAGCGGCACGCCGAATTCGCTCGCTCTTCCGGTTTACCAGAGGAGTATCGCCATTCTTGCGGGATGTGCTTTGTGGATTTATTTGATCCAAACCAAAAGCTCCGCAAAGATGTCGGCTTCCAACTCGCTCGACACATTTGCGAGATGTCCTCTGCCCCGCCGGCCAATTCAAATTGACCCCTAGTGAACTAAAAACGGAGCGGTCTAAACAGACGGCGTTCCTGCAGACCTTCGCTTCAATTCTGGTGCGACTGCAGGCGCTGAAGCGCCGACAGCTGCGTCCTCATAGGCTTCAAGCGCCGGGATGATTACCTTCGCCCGCTTAGCGTAAGCCCGGTGCACAGTCTTGCTGTTGTGGCCAAGCGACACCTAGGTGAGAGGCTTCGGGCGGGGCCGCAAAGGTTCGCCCCGTGCCAAACCAAGTAATCGAGCAAGCCCTCAGGCCAGTTCAAGCCATAGAGCAAGACCCGACACGCTAACCGAGCCTCTTAATGCTTTTGTCGAAATCCGCTAAGCGCGGGAAAGAAACTC
>JBGAWT010000149.1:0-8236 GCA_044227445.1 Bdellovibrionia bacterium
CGCTTTTGGTTTCGCCCAGCTTTGGGAGGCCTTGGATGGCAAGCGAGCCTTTCTCGGTTTCGGAGGCGTGGATTTTGAGGCCCTTGAGTCTTAAGCGCTTGAGCTTGGGTTCGCGCGTGGTGAGCGAAAGCCAAAGATCGGCCTCAAGTTCCATCTCTTGAGCGGTGAGGGCCTCTTCGGGATGGGTGGGGTCTTGGAGTTTGATGTCGTGGATGCGCAGGACCGGAAATGCGGTTCGAAGCGTGGCTTCGATCTCACCGAACTGGACTTGGGTGCCCAACTCCTGACTGAGCCATTCTTTGATACGCGGCAGGCTTTTTTCGGCAACCGAACGGGTCAGGGGGCCCGAAAAAGCGACGAGCAGGCCTGCCGAAATTCCAAGCACGGCCAGGATGGCGATGAAGATTTTTTTGCGGCGGCTCACGGCATTAAAAGGATCTAATGGAAGGGCTCGCGAGGCAAGGGGTGCGCGATGCGTTAGGGTAGGAGATTTTCCTTGAGGATGCTCGTAGAGTTCGCCCGCGTCATGCTAAGAGTGGCCCGTGATCATCGGAGCGCCTACTCTCAAGCACCAAGACGGGTTTGTCGAGATCTCGGCACGCGTCCAATCGCTTAAGCCACGGCGTGGTCAGCCTGATGCGATGTGGTTTCGATTCCCGGAGCACTTTGCGGCGCAGGTCTCAGCTCGCGCCGATTCGTTCGTGGTCGCTCTTTTGCTCGTAGCGATGCAAAACCGCGAGGACATCGAGGTGCAAGGAGCCGTTTCGGCTCGGTTGCTCGCGGGGCTCAATCACTATCAGTCGCTCTTCGCACGCTGGTTTCCGGAGCGATTCCGAGTCATCCAGGTGCGTGCATCCCAAATCGTGGAGTCTCAGCCTGCATTAAGCTCCGGAGTGGCTTGCGCCTTTTCGGGGGGAGTGGACTCTTTTTACACGCTGCTCAAGCTCAGAGAACAAGGCGAGCTAACGCATTCCCTTTTCATGGCGGGGTTTGACATGCCTCTGCACCTGGAGGCCTCGACGCGGGAGCTGACTCAATCTTACGAAGAGCTCATGCGGGATTGGGGAATCGAGTTTGTCTCAGGTTCCACCAATGTGCGTGCCTTTGTGGATTCGGTGGATTGGACCAATGCCCATGGTCCTGCTCTGCTCGCCTCGGCGCTGTTTTTCCAGAATGTTTGGTCCAATTTTTATGTTCCCTCGAGCTATGCCGAGGGCGCCTATCCCGCCTGGGGTACACACCCCGAGCTCGATTCGCTGCTTTCAACGGAGTCGCTGCAATTTATTCATCATGGGGCTGAGCTCAATCGAGTGGGTAAGTTACGAGCCATCACTCAATGCCCGGAGAGTTACTCTCGATTGAGGGTGTGCTGGATCCAAGACATCGGCCTAAGAAACTGCGGTTGCTGCGAGAAATGCGTCCGAACGATGACCGCGCTCTCGATCTTGGGCTACCGAAAACAATACTCGACGTTTGCTCCGGGGCCTTCTTTAGGAACTCAGATTCGGGCGCTCACTCAGCGCACGCATCAAGGCCGGGTGTTCTCCCGTGAGCTGGCTCTGGAAGCGCTGAGACGCGGCAAGCTGGGCATCGCCTGCGATCTCGGTTACTCGCTTGCACGTCGAAAAGTGACGCGCGCTTTGTCTCTAAGATGAAGCGCCGCGCAACTCGTGTTTCTCGCTCTCCTTAAAAATTCCCTTTTTAATTTCTCTGCCTTTGGCACGGTGCCCATGCCTCACGAGGCCCAAGGAGAACGATATGAAAATATTCGACGGCGGTAAAAAAGCTTTGTCATGGGCTTTCCTATTTGCGCTAGCCAGCGCTTGCAGCAGCAGGCCGGTAGTTCAAGACTACCCCGAGACCGCTAGTCCTACCGAAGAAACTCAGCACTTTGAGCGGGACCTGGGCATGGCGCTGAACAAACAGTTCGACGTGCTCTCGCCTTACAACTTCGAAGAAGCGCGACTGGCGCTCAACGACGCCAAAACTGGATTAGAGCGGCAGTACAAACCGAAAGACATCTTGCACCGAGTGGCCGAAGGCCGTGCTTACTTGGACCGCGCTCAAAAGGCCGCGGACCTTTCGCATACGAACATGGAAGAGGTCGTGGAGTCGCGCCAGAGGGCAAAGCTCGCAGGTGCGCACGCTCACTTTCCTAAGGAGTTTGCCCGCGTGGACGAGAGGCTCACTGATGTGACGAGCGATCTTGAGAGCAGCGACACCAAGAGCGCTCAGCGCGATCGCACCAAGCTCCAGGCCCAGTATCTGGATCTGGAACTCAGGGCGCTCAAGCAATCTCACCTCAGTCCTGCTCGCGAGCTTGTCGAGCAAGCTAAGCGAGAGGGTGCCGAAAGCTACGCTCCTCGGACGTTAGCGATCGCCGAAAAGAGCATCGTAGACGCGGATGCGTTCATCACGGGTAACCGCCAAGATACGGACCAGGTCAAGGCTCGATCTCAGGTTGCGGTGGCTGCGGCTGAGCACGCTTTGAAGATCACGCGCGCGGCAAAGAGCACGGGCAAGGCTTCAACTGAGGAGATGGCCCTGCAACTGGAGGAAAAACAAAACGCGATCGCCAATGCCGAAGACATCAATCAGAGCTTGAGCGCCGAGAAGATGTCTTTGAGTGAGCAAAAGCAAAAGATGGAAGCGGATCAAAAGCTCGCCGCGAAGTTCGAAGACGCACGCAAAGCGTTTTCGGATCAGGAAGCCGAGGTTTACCGGCAGGGCAATGAACTGAGGATCAGGCTCAAGAGCCTGGAGTTTCCATCTAAGCAAGCCGTTCTCAAAGGATCGAACTTCCCGGTGCTCTCTAAGGTCCAAAAAATCGTGAAGGACTTTGGCGACCAAAGCACCGTGGTGATCGAAGGCCACACCGACTCGGTAGGTGGCAAGCTGCTCAACGAGCGGATCTCCGAGGCGCGAGCTAAGGCAGTCAGGGATTACTTGGTCTCAAACGAAGCGATCGAGGACGCTCGGATTCATACCGTTGGGTATGGGTTTCAAAAGCCCTTGGCGTCCAACAAGACGGCCGAGGGACGTGCTCAAAATCGCCGGGTCGATGTTGTCATTCAGGTGCCTCAGGCAGAGCAGCACTCCGCTCAGTAAGGATCATCGCCTCTCGGGGGCTTGGGCGGGCTCGATACGCTGCAAGCGCTCGTGTCGGATCCCGAGGCTTTGGTTCGGGTCAAAGCTTTTGTCCCCATTCAATCGCCGTTTTACGGCTCGCCTGTGGCCGAGTGGGTGACGCGCAAGTCGGTGCTGTTTAGCGGAGTTTCGGTAATGCTGGAGCTGCTCAAGGGCTCAAACGCTTCGCTCCAGGATCTGCGCGAAGTGAATCGCTATTACTGGATGCGCGGCCATGAGCAGGATCTGGAGCGAGTTCGAAACTCAGTGAAAGTATTTTCGGTGGCGACCTGGAAAAACCCCGAAACGCCCGGCGGCAACGGCACGCTTCTTAAGATGGATCGCGACCGAATGCTCAATGGGGAAGGCGCTCGCAGCGACGGCCTGGTGCCTTGGCAGAGCGCTGTGTTCCCGGGAGCCGAATACATCATGCTCGACAATGTCGATCACGCAGGCACAGTGATGGATACGCCTGGGCAGGCGTTCGATCGCCCGGCCTTTTTTAGGGCTATCTTGAAGATGGTGCTCGATCGCGTGGAGTGATCGCTCTTACTTGCAAAGACGCGAATCAAGGATCGTTTCAATCAGATCCACTGGACGATCGATCCTGAAATTCATCGCTAGAGCGCTTTCCATGCGTCCGAAGGTGATTTCAACCGTCTCCTCGGCGGACTTCGCGATGAACTTGTGTTCGCCGTAAGGAAGATCTTCGATACCCGTGATGATGTAGCTCTTGGTGACCTTGCCCTTGCTGTTGAGCAGGCTAATGACGAAAGGTTGGTCCAGCGAGAGGGTAAGCCTTGGTCCCGCGAGCCCGCACAAAGGCTTCGTGGCGCTGCTCTTAATGAGGCTCGTGAGGTCCTTCCAGTCGTACTTGGCCTGAAGGCCTGACTTGGACTCTTGCGCGGGCAGATTGGAGCCTTCTTGAGGCGGAAGGCAGCGCGAGGTGCCCATTCCGGTGCGGTCATCGCAAGCTTGTGCGGCATTTTGCGCGCTCACGAGGTTCAATGCCAAAGCCAATACTACGAATGCTCCCAATTTTTTCACGATCTCTCTCCTAGGTGGGAGAGTACCTAGCGCATTTTTGGGCGTTGGCCAACCCTAAGGTGAGGTTTCGGACATTTCCTGCTTGGCCGCTTCCAGAGCGGGTTTTAGGGTGCAGCGAGAGTTACTGCACCAGTTCTTCGATGCGGGCTCGCAGGCGATCTCGCACTTCCTCGGGCGACTTCCTCGGGCGCTCCGATCGAGCAAGCTCCAGGGCCAAGGACAGGCGCTTCATCGCAAAGTCCAGAAGCGGCAGGCCTGTGGTTTCGCGCTTGGCGGGGTCCTTTTCGCTCATTTGCTTAAGAAGGTCCGCGTACACCTGTTTGACCTTGGCAGCGCGGCGCTCCATTTCCTGGATGGTCTTGGTGGCTTCGCCAAGGGCCAACGCATCTGCGTCCTTCATGATCTTGACGCGAGCGGTGATGAGCTGGCTTCGGTACATGTCGCCATCGAAGATCCTCTCAGAGCCGTAAATCGCTCCGCGAAGCTCATCGTTGGTCTCGAGCTCACCTGAGAATCCAAGGCGAGTCGTTTCTCTCAGAAGCTCGACGATTCCGTTGAGCTCTTCCATCGCCTTGGCGATGCGCTGGGATGTAACGACGTCGACCAGTTGCTGCGAGTTGCCCATGAGAGCGTCCAGAAGCATTCCGCGAGATTTTGAGAACTGCCTCTTGGTTCGCTCCGTCAGTTCCTTGCTCGCTTCGGTGACGGCAGGGATGTCAGCTTCTTCGGTGGCGGCGTTCTTCACGAAAAGCGTAGAGAGCGGTGCCCCGAAGTTATGATCTTCTGTTTTTTCATACTTGATGACGACGACTTTGGGTTTTTCCCACGCAATGCTCAGTATGGCGTTGGAATGAACGCCGGTCCAGTTGTGGGTTGCCTCACAGGTATGGTCTCCGCCACAGCGGATCTCTTTCCCCTTTTCGTCTTTGTAATTGTAGACGTGCAAGTACTTCAGGAGATCCACGTCCGGGATGTAGGTGGTTTTGATCGCCGTGAGCGTTTTCATCGTCGGAGGGGTCTTGGAGTACGGTTTCACGGGCTTCGAATCATCCACCGTCTCAAAGGTGCCTACGATCTGCAGTTTGAGCCGGCCTTTGGTGCGGTCGATTTCGAAGGTGACCTTGTCGTCGTCGTGATTGCCGAAGATCCATTGAAACAGCCCGGCCAACACACCCACTGGGCCAAGGGCGAGGTAGCCCACGGCTCCTGCTGCGACGGGTGACATCGATTGCTCATACTGACCGCGGGTCGTGGTCTTGATCTCGTGGGGCGCGCTTTCGACACGGGTCCACTCGTCAATGCGATAGCAGAGCTTGAGGTCGCTCTCGTTTAAGGTTTTTACGTAGAGGGCCTCACGAAGCTCGTCGGAGTAAAAGCGCTCAAAGCCTGCGGGGGTCTTGAGCTTGAACTCCTTAAGAACGCCTTCTTTGATTTTCTCTGGCGTCAGCAAAGGCGTGCAGGGTTCGATCTCCTTAGGAGGCGTGACCGTGATCTGCTTTCGATCGTATTTGCGGTCAATATCGTTGTCGCCTAGCTCGCGCGCGGTGATCTGATCCGTTGTCGCCTAGCTCGCGCGCGGTGATCTGATCGGTCTGATCCTGCACCAGTTTCTTCATTCCGGCGATCGTCGTATCGTAATCTTGCAGAAGCCTCAGAGCAACGGAGGTCTTGGTTCCGTCGGCTAATGGAACCGGGTGTCTGAGCGACATCGAAAAACTTTGGAGGCTCTCGGCCGCTTTTTGCATCGAGCTCGTGATCTTCGAGAGGTCAGCCGACTTGAGGTAGCTCTTAGGGCTCAATGCGATGGCATCTGCGATGGCTCTGGCTGAGAGCGAAAGCCTGATCGGGCTAGCTAAGATCGCATTTGCCGAGATGGTCTCGGGAGCGATCGCCTGGGCTGCTTGCTGGATCACGGCCAAGCGCTCCTCTGGAGGAAGTGTGTCTGCCGATCCACTGCCTAGGATCAAGGAGCGCTCCTTGAGGGTGCGCGCGATCTCTCCGTAGGACATCGCCTGAGTCAAAGGATCGCGGTACTCGATGGCGTCCGCCCCTGCCGTGGAGCCAGTAATGCCGAAAGTTCTGAAGTCCATGATGCATTCGACAAAATCCCTGAAGTCATCGGACTTGGGTCGAATAGAGATCATTCTGCGGACGTCCACACAGTGGTTGTAGTGCTTGTCGAAGTCGTATTTCAGATAAGCGCTAAATTGTTCGTTTGTAGAGGCTTGCAATCGATAGAGCTGATTAAGGGTCATCAGCACATCTTGCTGAGTGGCTTCGACGCGCGATGCTACACCCCTGACTTCGTACAGAACTTCCTGAAGCAGCTCTGCCGTCATTTTGTAGAGCTCGCCGATCATCTTATCCGTGTGATTGAAGCGATCATGCATCTCTTTGTGCATCTCGTTGACCTCTTTGTGGAGGTCGGCGATTTGCTTGCTGATCTGTTCCATCGGGTCCGGCTGATTGATGAATAGCGAGGCGATGCTCATGACAGCGCCAAAGATATTTCCGGCCATGACCGCGCCACCGAGACCCGCAGCCAGATTGGTGATGGCAGGGGAGCTCAGGACTTTCTCGAAGTTCTTGGCTGCTTCGTAGATCTTGACGGTCGCGTTTCCGACGACTTGCATCTGATGGCCGAGTTTCTTGTCGCCCAGTCCAACGAGCGTCGAGAGGATGTAGACGCTGGAGTAAGCGGCCGGAACGGTGAGCTCATCCACGAGCTGCTTTTGGGCCAGCTCTTGGGCGCGTGCTTCCATGATCTTTTGGCGCTCTTTCTCGTCTTTAGTCGAGCGCATCATCGTCTCGTATTTAGAACTCAAGTCGCTAATGCTCTTGCGCGTTTCCCGCAGCTCCTTGTTGATGCTCTCGGCGAGCGCAGCGAACGCTTTAGCAGCCTTCTTCTGGTCTGCGCGAATGCCTTCGATGCCGCCGTTTTCGATCAAGATTTTGTGAAGTTCTTTGATGCGAGATTCGGAGAAGTACTCGGGGTAGAGCTTCTCGTACTGCTCGACGTTGAGTCTCGGGTCCACGCCGAAAGCTACCGCTAAGGCTGGGAATACTTCAGGCCTGGTCACGCCCATTTTTAGGAGGTCTGAGAGCGTGAATGGGCCGCTTACGGATTGGAACGAGTCACTCAGCCTCAGGAGTTCCTCTTGGGCCGCGAGCTGCTGTGTAGGGGCCATGCTTTTTTCGAGCTGGCCCATTCCCATTTTGAGAACCGTTGATCCGTAGCTCTTGAGAGCGGCTGCGATTGCCGTGCGGGTCTCAGCGCTCACGCCGGCGGCGACAATAGCGCCAGCTCCCGCCTCGGGAGCTGCTCCAGCGGCAAGGATACCGGTTCCGGCAATGAGGGCGAGGTTAGCTAAGTCTTGAGCCATCGAAGGGATCTTGTAATTGCCGGCTGCTTTTGCTTGCAGCGACTCGTACTGCTTGGTCACTTCGTTGGCCGCGGAGACGACCGCGTTGAAATCCACCTGAGGATTGGAGTTGATGGCCATTCCGATGACGTAGGTCTTGAAGTCCACGCTCGGATCACCCCGTCGCGCGGCGCGAGATTGGACGAGCGCAGGCCACAGGACTTCGTTTGTCAGCGAGGCTTTGCCTGTTTGGAGATCTACCGTGAGTATCTTGTCATCAGCAGCGCGCGCAAAAAACGGGAGAGAGGATTGCGAGACTAAGCTCAAGAGAGTCAGCGTGGCGATAGAGCGTTTCATTGGCCACCTCCGACATTGAAATGAAAGTGAAGGTCTTGGGCGCTATATTCCTCAAACACCGCGTCCATCGAGCCTCCGCGGCGAAGCAGAAGGTCGATCATCTCTTGGTTGCCCTTGGCTACGGCGATCGAAACCGGCGTGATGACGTTAGAGGGGTCCGTCTCGATGTTCTCATTAGGATTGGCACCGCGCTCTAGAAGCTCGCGTGCGGCACTGATATCACCTTGGGCAACAGCTTTAGAGAGCTCACCCTTTTTAGGGGCTTGATACGCACCGCGAGTGTCTGGGTTGGCCATCGGATGGGAGCTGAGCTCCGGCGTGCCCTTGGTGCAAGCAGCGATGGC
>JBGAWT010000150.1:0-8240 GCA_044227445.1 Bdellovibrionia bacterium
AGCGCATCTGGAGCCCCAAGAATTATGAGAAGGAATTCATGGGCTGGATTCCCATGCGCAAGGCGCTGGCTAACTCGATCAATACGATCGCAGCAAAACTGGACTACTCAGTGGGAATCAGCGAGCTCGTTCAAACGGCGCGTTCGCTGGGTATCGAATCCGACCTTCCTAAAGTTCCCTCTCTTGCCCTTGGCGTAGCGGAACTCTCGCCTGTGGATCTGCTGCGTGCTTACGCCACGATCGCCAATCGCGGCATGCAAGTCGACCTGAGCGTGATTCGCGGTGTGGAGCACCAAGAGGGAAGTGCCTACAACCTTCAAATCAAACCAGGCTCTCGCCAAGTCATGGATGCGGGAGCGCTAGATCAGCTCACGGACATGATGACTTCGATCTTCACCGAAGGCACGGCCAAGGTCGCCAAGGTCATGGGCTTTGAACGACCTGCCGCCGGCAAAACGGGCACGACGTCGCACCACCGCGACGCTTGGTTTGCGGGCTTTACGCCTGAGCTCACCACGGTCGTCTGGGTGGGAATGGACGTGGCCCCATCGTTAGCGCCTCCTCCGGGAGCGACACCGGCTCCTTCGCCTTCAGCCGGAATGCCGATCATCGAAGGCGGCGGCGAAGAGCTCGCACCGGCTAAGATCAACTTAACGGGCGCAAGCGGCGCGCTTCCGATTTGGGTCTACTACATGAAGGGTGCTTTGGACGGAATGCCGCCCAAGCCTTTCGCTCCCACGGAACTCGAAGAACTAGACATCGATCTGCACACCGGAAAACGCGCTCAATCTTTTTGCCCCGGCGCTCAAGTCATTCATGACAAGTATTGGAAGCGCAACTCTCCTGGCAGCGAGACGACCTGCGAGATCCTCTTCCCTCCTTCCGTTCCTTCGACTGAGGGGAAGTAGAATCCCGTTTCCGCTTCGGAAGTGTGTCTTAGATGACACGCTTAAGACCGGGTTCTATTCATGAGACAATAAAAGGAGCTTCATTGAGGTACGTACGTGAAAAATTTCATCACTCGATTTTCATTCACCACGATTGCAGGCGTCCTTTTTTCGGTTTCGCCCACCTCTTGGGCAGCCCCTCCTAGCAGCGCTCCGCCCATTTCAACGAGCAGCGGAGGAAGTACTGCATCGCCTCCCTCATGCTCCGGAACCTGCGGTTGCTCCAAAACTTCAGCTGTTGCGGGCGGCCAGATCACCCAACAAAACAAAACCATTAGCTACAGCGGTGATCCCTCGAATTGCGACCCCGCATCCATTTGCTTAGCCGCTTCGAGTGGCGGTTGGATGTGCTCTGCTGACTCGTCGACTCCTCCCATGGGCTCTGCAAGCACCAGCAGCTCTCCGCCGTCAGGAAGCACGGGACCTACTGGTCCAAGCGGCGGCGCACCTGCTCCCGGACAGCGATCCTCATGGAAATCCGATGTCATGCCATCTGATTGCAAACCGGGCGAGACCTACGTCAAGGTGATGAGCTCATCGAGCACCCGCCAAGGCAAATGCATCAAGACCGAATGCCTCAAAGTCGAAAACGGCGGCTCTAAAAATCTCGCCACAGGCGAGCCCGCCTGCCTCGGCCAGTAAGCCTATGCAGCCGACCAAACTCTAGACACTCGTGGCCGCATAACTCCTGCTTTTTTCCAGCCCGGCACACCCTATGCAACCCCTAGAGGCATGTTTAAAACAGCCGCGCTTGCCGCATTCCTGAGCCTAGGTGCATCTGCCACTTCCAGCGAAACGACTCTGTATTGGGACCACACTCCCAAGGTCGAAGCAGGTCAGCTCACTATCGATCTCAGCGCTATCGATCGCAAAGGAGACTCCTCGTGGGGCTGCACCGCGGTCCTCAAAGACTTCTCCAAAAAGGGCGAAACGATTTTCGGCGCCCCTCTTCGCGTCAAGATTGGCGATGCAAGTTTGATCAAGTCCGATAAGCAGGAACGCATGGAGACCGTGGTCATCGAGGTTTTGGGCGAGAGCAAGATCGACACGATTCGCTGCTCGATCTTTGAGCGCGACCCCAGCGACAAAACCACGCTCTCCAAACGCGACACGCTTCTTGAGTTGCTCGGGCATTCGGGACTCAAGGAACAAGCGCCCGCGATAGCAGCGATTCGCGGTTCGTCGCTTCATGCCGGCACCACTGGAACCGCCGAATAACTAAGGCCCTGTCCAAAACTTAGACACCCTGGTCACCGCGAGCGCGGTCCCGTTTTGACCCCAGGGTGGTATAAGGTTTGCTCTTACGTGTCACTGGGAAGCAGAGCGGAAACAAAGTGGAAACCCAAAGGCCTTACCCAAATTTAGATCGTACGCCCCAGCCGCTGATCTTTCGGCTCTGGGAGCGCTTCTTAGCTTGGCCAGGTCGGCAAATCCTGGGCCTCATCTTAGCTTCGGGAGTCTTCGCGACTCTGCCCTTTTATTTTGATCTCAGCGCTCTTGAAGCGCGCCTTTACGACTTCCGCATGGCTACCGCGGTTCCCGAGGCTTGGCAGGCTAAGCCCTCTCCAGACATCGTGCTTATTGCCCTGGACGACCACACCACGCGCGAGCTCGAAGACGTGGCACCCCTGTCCCTCGAGCAACACTTGGGGCTGCTTGAGCAGCTCGCTCACTTCTACCAACCCCGTGGCATCGGTTACCTCATCGATTTTAATGACGTGCAGCTCAACCATCCCGAATCCTTCCGCGGAAACAGCGCGGATCAGCCCGCCCCATCCAAGCATTCGCCGCAAATGCCTGCTTCTTCGCCCTCACAGTTTTTGGCTTTGGCCCAAGAGCTCCAGCAGCAGGGTCGCCCTTTTTTGCTGGGCACTCCTTTTGACGTTACCGGCGAAAGGCTCCCTCCTTATCCTTTGAGCCAGCTTCCGCATTCGGTCGCCGTGATCCATCGCGACGGCAATGTCTTTGCCGAAGACCGCGTTACTCGTCGGGCGCTTAGCCACAATGCAGGACAGCCGTCTTTTCATTTGGATTTCGCTCAACGATTGGGATGGTCAGACCCGGCTAACTTGCCGCGCGGAGCCTTTCAGATCCCTGAACTCGATCTGTCGTATTTTTTCTTTCGCTATCACGGCAACCCAGGCCTACCCCTTGAGCAGCGCGGAGCGAATCAAGACTTCCACCATCAAAGCGGTCCTTACGCGATCTATCCTTTCGTTGACGTTCTGAGGCGCGAGATCCCGCTCGAGGCCCTCAAAGACAAAGTCGTGCTGGTTGGAAAAGTGGGCTTTGATGACCCGACCGATTTTGCGCTGACCCCTTACAGCCGCGCGCCTTTTTCGACGCCCAAGCTCTCGGTGCACGCCACGATCGTGGATTCGATCGCCAAGAACGACAGCATCATTCGCGTGCCAAGCGCTCCAGCGTGGTTCGCCGGTTGGATTCTTGGGTTTTTCACCTTGTTTTGGCTCTATCGCAGAGCCCCCCTTCGCGGCGTCGTTGGCGTGGTCGGAATCACCGCAGCGAGCTTTGTACTGAGCACCGTGCTTTTTCAGTGGGGTGGGCTTTGGATCAGGCTCTCAGAGCCGATAGTGACGATCCTGCTGAGCTACTACCTGGGCGTTCCCTATCGCCTGGTCGTCGAATATAAAAAGCGCTGGAACTTTCAACGCAAGAACGAGCTACTGACCCAGGTCGAGGAGCTCAAGACCCACTTTGTCTCGCTCGTTACACATGACCTCAAGACCCCGGTAGCTCGCATCCAAGGCCTGACTGAAACGATGCTCAGGCGCTTTGCCGCAGGCTCGCCTGAGCGCAAGTCCTCCGAGCAGATCCTCAATGCCACCGAGGAGCTCAACCATTTCATCACAAGCATCTTGGAGCTCAACCGAATCGAGTCCAACCGCTTTAGCTTGAGGCTCCAATCAAGAGACATCAACTCGGTCATCGAGGCCGCAGCGCGATCACTGGAGCCGGACGCGCTGAGGCGCAAGATCCGCATCGATCTGCAGCTTGATCCTTTGTTTCCGATCGTCATCGACCCAGAGCTCATCGATAAGGTCCTAAAAAACCTCATCGACAACGCATTGAAATACTCTCCCGAAGGAACCCGTGTCACGATCCGCTCGCGCGAGATCGGAAACACTGTCCAAGTCAGCGTGCGCGATCACGGCATTGGCATGAACCCCGAGGAGCAGTCCCAGCTCTTCACGCGGTTTTTCAGGGCGAAGAATGACCAAACCACCCGAATCACGGGCACAGGCCTGGGGCTTTATCTGTCGCGCTACTTCGTGGAAGCGCATGGCGGGCAACTCTCCGTCTCCAGTGACCCCGGCCAGGGCAGCGAATTTTGATGACTCTTCCGCTTGGAGTTCCCGTGTCGGGCCTCACACGCGCGGATGAGCAAGATTTACCAGTGTCGAACCCCAGTGGAAGCGAAAGGAAGTAGCGTATGTTGAAGGTACTCGTTGCAGATGATGATGCGGATCTCAGAGGAATCGTTTCGCAAGCGCTCTCTGAAAACGGCTACTCCGTGGTGCAAGCCATAGACGGCGAAGACGCGGTCAACAAGGCTCGCGCGGGACACTTTGACTTAGCTCTGCTTGATGTCAACATGCCGAGGCTCACGGGATTGCAAGCCCTCAAAGAGATCAAGACGCACGACCCTTCGGTTGTCGTGGTGATCTTGACTGCATTCTCCAATATTCGCGATGCCGTAGATGCGGTTCGCGAGGGTGCTTATAACTACCTCGAAAAGCCCATCAAAACGGACAACCTCGTTTACCTGCTCGATCGCGCGCTCAAGGCCAAGCGCATGGTTCGCGACCTGTCGCTCTCTGCTCCTCAGGTCAAGCTCCCCGGGGGCACGGAGTTCGTGGGGCAAAGCTCGGAGATGAAGAAAATCTTCTCCGTTATCGACAAGCTCGCGCGCGTCGATACGGCGGTGCTCATCCGCGGCGAATCCGGCACGGGCAAAGAACTTGTAGCCCAGGCCCTGCACTTTAACGGTCCGCGCAAAGACACGCGTTTTGTGACAGTCAATTGCTCGGCTATCCCCGAAACCTTGATTGAGAGCGAGTTTTTTGGCCACGAAAAGGGCGCCTTTACGGGAGCCGACTCGCGCAAGATCGGCAAGTTCCAATACGCCGACGGCGGAACCCTGTTCTTGGATGAGATCGGCGACGTGTCGCCCGCCATGCAGGTCAAGCTGCTGCGCGCTCTTCAAGAAAAGAAGTTCACTCCTGTCGGGTCGAACCGCGAGATCGAGGTCAACGTTCGCATCGTCGCGGCCACCAACCGCAACCTCGAGGAAATGATCAAGTCCGGCGTATTCCGAGAGGATCTCTTTTACCGCCTCAACGTTCTCCCCGTTCACTTGCCTCCGCTGCGCGAGCGCCGCAATGACGTTCAAGTGCTGGCGCGCTACTTCATCGAGAAGTTCAACCAAGTGCACCAAAAGCATATCCAAGGCATCTCGCCTGACGCGCTCGCATCCCTTACTGCTCACGCCTGGCCAGGAAATATCCGGGAGCTCGAAAACGTCATCGAGCATGCCTTTGTGATCGAAAGCTCTGATCAAATCACGCTCCCAAGCCTGCCTGACAAGCTTGCCCAGCACGGCGCTCCGACGCGAGGCGAAGTGATCAAGCCTGCGGACCTGCACTCCGAAAGCGACGAGATCGAGGGCGACGAGGACCTGGGCGAAGAAGCCGGGGGCGACTTCAGCCTCGAGCTTCAAGCGGTGCGCGATGAGTTTCAATCCCGGGGCTTCAAGCTCGATATCCAGCGTTTGGACTTCCAAGCCAACAAAGAGGAGTTCGAGCGCCAATTCCTATTGAGCGCGCTGAAGGCGTTCAGAGGCCGAATCAACCAAACGGCGCTGCACGCCAATATTCCCAAAAAGACGCTGCTTCGGAAGCTCGAGAAGTACGGAATCCGCGCCAAGGATTTCAGCGGCGAATAAGTGCATAGGCGGTGCACTCAGGCCTCTAGGCTGCTACACTGGGCCCTGTGGGTGTCCTAAGCTGGCTTCTCCTTGCAACCCTCCTGCTGCCCCCCCCTGAATCCAATGCTGGGTTCGGCCAGGATCTCATTTCGCGACCGACTTACGAACACGCCCCTAACCTCATGATTCAGCGCAAGGGCGAGCCACCGACTCCGGCGGGCATTACTAGCCTGACGTTCAAGAAATCAGACTTCCAAATAAAGTTAAGCGGAACACCTCAAGAAGAATCTTGGAGCCTGGAAGTCAAAGGAACCATTCGCAATCCCGAGGGCTCTCCTGAGACGAAAACCGAAGCCAATATCCTGCTTATCTATGACGGAACGGAGCATCCCGTTACGCGCTCGGCCGATTCCTCGAGCATTTCGTTTAGCGTACCGCTCAAAGACCTTGCTCCTCATTTCGAGCTCGTCTCCGTCAATGCGCGAGGCGCTGTGGAACGCGAACGCATCGTCGTCGCTCTGGATCGATTCCCGGAAACCGCCACCGAAAGCCTGACCCCTCGCTGGATGCTCTCGGGAGCGTTCAATCTGCATTTTGGCTTGGAGTACTTAGTCGAGACGACAAGCTTAGGTTCCACGGGCAACGCCAACCTGCGCCTGCCTCGCCTGGCCGGAGAAATCAACCTGAGGCGAGCCAAGACACCTCACTCCCCAGCGTGGCGTTTTCACCTCTTGGGACATGCGGAGTACAGCCTGCCACAAACAGCCTACTCCACTACGTTTGCCTATCCCATTGCCTGGAGCGTGGCCCTGAAGGTAGCGCGCGAACATTGCTTTGGAAGCGCCACGGGCTGGAGCTTCTCGCCGTTTCTACAGCTCGAGCGCACAAGCTCGGTCTATGCCTCCGGGTTAGCCACCACCGTCCTTACCGAGACTTACAATGTCCTAGCCCCAGCGAGCTTCTACGCCATCTGGGCAATTCTTGGGCTCAAGACCGACCATATTTTCTTTAAACGAAACTGGGAATTCGCTCTCTCCGCCGGTCGCTCGATCATTGGCGGGGCCTGGAGCGGATCCACGGACCTATACTGGCTGGGCGGCTGGCTGGTGAGAGCTTCGGCGCGAGCTGATATCACGCAACGGATTTGGGCAGGCCTAACGGGAGATTTTATCGCGCTGTTGGGCGGTGGAACAATCATCGGTGGCGGCGGCGGCCTTCAACTCGGAATGCGCTTTTAGCGCTCGATATCGCCCGCGGCCGTAAATCTCCAAATCGTCATCTGAGCCAGAGCGGCGGTGTCAGTAGCATCTCCAACGCACACGAGTCGTCCGCGGTGATCAAGGTTCATCGAGTACACGTGATCGACCTTGGTCGCGGCCGGCGCGCCCGCCGTTCCGTCTGCATCCCTCAGAAAGCTCACCACCCCGCCTGAGCCGAAAGTCGTGTCCCAAATTCCACTGCTCGAGAGCTTAACGATGAAGGGAGCGATGCCACCGAGTGATGTGGTGCTGTAGCCCGCAATCATCAAACTTCCGTCTGAGGCGATCTGAAGGCTGCGAGGAACGTCTACCTTATTGGCGTTGAGGGCGCCGTTCAGACCGAGCCCCCCCATATTGAAGGTTGTATAGCCCGAAGAGCTCCCAAAGCTCGTATCCAGCCCCGAGCCGTCGGCTTTGATCGCCCACACAAGGGCTTCGGACAAAAGAGCGGTGGGTTGCGAATATCCCACCATCAGGATGCGGCCCGTAGAATCGATAACAAGCGAGCTTCCGTTAGACGGGTAGTCGCGCTTCGCTGCCGCAGCCGTGCCGCAAACGCCCGCAGCACCAGCGCCAATCACCGTGACGCCTGATGCGCCAAAGCTCCCGTCAACAACGCCTGCGGGAGTGAGCTTGACCACGACAGGCTCGCGAGTGTTGGTCGCTCCAGCATTAGCTGAGAAACCAGACCAAAAAACCGTTCCATCTGACTGAACGAGCATCGTTTGCACTCGGTTTGTGACCGTCGCGTTGCCGCTATAGGAGGTGGTCGAAACATAGAAGCCATCGGGACTGGCGTAAGTCGTATCTAGAACTCCATCCGCAGTGAGCCTGAAGACGGGGGCTTCAGAACCCGCTGGATTTATATTTACCGAAAAAGCCGCATAGACTCGGCCGCTCGAATCCAAACCGATGTCTTCGGTGATCCCATCTACTTTGAGGGCCGCCGTTTGTCCGCCGGGAACGCTTGCTCCCCCCGCGCCACCAAAGATGTAATAGCCCAAACCGCCACCAAAGCTCGTATCCACCGCACCTGTTACCGAATTGATTTTCCACACGACGGCATTGAGCCCGCCCGTTCCGTCCTTG
>JBGAWT010000151.1:0-8405 GCA_044227445.1 Bdellovibrionia bacterium
TGTTGGAACTGCAGCTGCTGGATCCCCAGCGCCGGTTTGGTGCGTTTTACGAGGACCTTTTGTAGAGGGCTTGTCAGCCGTCCGGCGCAGATCAAAGCAAATTGACCGGTTTAATCAACAATGTTAGGCGTGAGCACTCATTGCGAGGAGAACAAATGAAACGAGCGATTCTGAGTGTCGTAGTCTTTTTGGCTTCAAATTTTGCTTTGGCAGCCGAGCCTAAAGTAGAAACTTACTCCCTAAAAAACGGGGGGCTTAAGTTCGCTCCGACCTACCAGCAGTGCCTAGCGGAGATTAAGCAGACGGATTCTCGCATTCAGCTCCTGCCGGAAGCGAAAGACGGCGCTAAGTGCAGCATTCCCTACGCGATTCTTTGTTCGGAAATCAAACTGAGCGAGGAAAATTTCAAGAAGCTCGTCTCTATTGATGTTAGCGCGCAATCCAAGATTCCATCCGCCGCTAAAAAGTCTCGTTATGGCGGGACGACAACCATCGGCAGCGATAGATTTATTGTCACCGCGGATTTTCCGAACCCCGACACTGCTTCCTCGGACGCGTATCAGTTTAGGTCAGATATCGACGCGGTATCGACGGATCCGAACACTAAGTCGAATCAAAGGATCTCCACCGCCTTTAAGAAAAACGATGTCGAGACAGGGGGAGCGCGCAGCATTCGCAGCACCTCAGAGATCAATAGCTATCATTCTGTACGTGTCTTCGCTTTTTTGAAGACGCGTGAGGACTTCTTAGAGTCAGCCTCTATTCAAGTTCCGCCTCGAATTAGCGTGTCTTCTAGCTCGTCGTTCGCCGATCGTGAGATCGCAAGAGATGATTACACCGCTGATCGCGATGGCGCCGGCTCTTTGGATATGGACTCCGAGCTTTTGTTTGACAGTGCGGGCGGGTCTTCAAAAGCAGACAAGGCTGTGGATCGCAAGATCTCGGTTTGCTGGAGCCCCAATAACTATTCTTCGGTGACAAACGATCCCGCGGAGTTGATCGATCCCCTGGTTGAGCTTCGCTACGCTGAGTAGAAATTCCCCCTAAAGGGGAAGGCGAGCCTTAAACGGCTACCACTTCCAGCACTTCCGGCACTGCCTCGCGCAGACGGGTTTCGATTCCCATCTTGAGGGTGGCCGTGGAGCTTGGGCAGCCGGCGCAAGAGCCCTTCATGTGAAGGTATACGACGCCCGCATCAAAGCGATCAAACGTGATGTCGCCGCCGTCCATCGCTACGGCTGGGCGAATTTCGGCATCCAAAATGGATTGGATCTTCGTTTCCAAAGCGGTGAGCGCGCGGTCATCGTATTCGGCGTTGGCTGACATCGCGTCAGCGGTCAAAATCGGTTCGTTGGCCGTGAGATGCTTTTCGAGCGTTTCAGAGGTGTTCTTGTGAACGACGTCCCAGTCGCCGTCATCGGCTTTGGTGACGGTGACGAAGTCTTTTCCGATCATGACGGCAGAGATGCCGGCGATATCAAAAAGTTTCGAAGCCAGAGGGGAGCGTCCTTCTGCGTCAGCGCGCTTGGAGAAGTTAGCGGCGCCTTTTTCCAAAAGGGTGCGATTGACCGAATACTTCAGGGTGTTCGGGTTAGGGGTAAACTCTAGTGTGACGTAAACATCAGAACTCGTTGACATTTCTGGCTGCTCTCCTCTTTAATAATAGCAGTTCTTTAAGTCGGATAACACAGTGCGGGGCTTCTCAAAAGAGCGATTCAATGCATAAAATCATTAATAAATTCAAACACTTAAATCCGATCCATATACTAAATAAGACTTTTTTTATCGTAGTTCTATTTTCCGGGGTGGCTCAGGCCGCCCAAGACTGGAGCAAAGTCGAGTTCGACAAACTCGACGGCAGCACTCTGCTTTTCAAAACCTCTTATGGATCCCCCGCGCCCTCTCCTCTAAAAACTACGCTGAAGGACCTTCGCTATGAAGGAATGCTTCGCGGTCGAGGCGAGGAAGTCCCGGGTTACTTCGTGTTCATCGGACGCGGTTGCGAGAACTGCAGTGAAGAGAAGTCCGTGTACGTCGTGCGTGGAGTCGGGGGGCGAGTCGATACGATGGTTCAGCCAGGAAAAATCATCGACCCCAAGACGCGAGCTGTGCTCGTGGACGCGCGCATGTTCGTAGGGCGTTGCCTCAATCGTGTGCCATCGGATGTCGTAGCGGTTTTCCAAAGCGAGCGAATCGATCGCAGGCGTTACCTACAAAATAGCGTGTTTGTCGCACAAGCCGGCGAGGTGCACCTGCATGAGCAGCTTGTGGAGCGTCGTCTACCGCATATTCGCGAAGCCGTCCGCTGGGTGAAGTTAAAGAAATGCCGCGAGATCGAAGGCCGAAACCGCATCATGACCGCCAAGCGCATCAACCTGCGTCCAAATACCAAGGACGAAGACGAGGATGATGACGAGCCAGTGAAAGAGAACGCAGCCGGCGAAGGGACCCCGGCCGCCGCTGAAGTTCCAGCGCCTGAGGCTGAGAAAAAACAGTAACGGTCTCCGTTTCAGAACAGATCTCAGAAACTGACTGGGACTGACACTGTACTCAAACTCAAACGGATACTGAATCTGTTCAGTAGCGCTGCTTCATCAAGAACACGATCACTTCTTTAGCGCAATGCTCGCAGTAGCCAAGTCGGCTCACCATATTGTCTAGGGTTTTGCGAGCTAGGGCCGCTCCCTCCGAGTTCGGGTCGTATTTTTCGGTGGAATACAGCAGTAACGAGTCGCTCATCTTCTTGAGAGTCGCTTTTTGGCTTTCAAAATAGTGGCGCTCAAGCTTGCGCCAGAAATCCGGAAATACCTTGGAGTAAGCCACTTGCGTGCCAGGGTGATCCAGCGACCAGGCCCCTACCTGAGAGATCACGCTTTGCCTAAAGGCATCGCGCGCGGCCGCCTCGTTCTTCTCATCCCCGGGGGCTTCGACGATCCGCTCAAACTCGGCGATGAGCGTGAAGTCTGGGTCTTCGAGCTTGCCGGTGATCAGATTCTTGGTCTTTTCTTTTTTCAGCACTAGCGAGATCTGCTGGACATAACGGCGTAAGAAGTCCTCCCACTGCGCGGAGTCGTATAGGCCGATGGAGTCGCGCACTTCGCGGTCAACGCGCGTGGTGTACTCGCTTCTCACCATGTGCACGAACTCGGCGCTGTCGTGGTAGCCGTCCTTCACATCCTGCTTTAGAAAGTCGTACTCGCTCACGCGCTTAACGAAATCCTCCATCTGCCTGAGTACAGCCAACGGCGAGAGGCAGATGAACTCGGAGTTCTGGGCCGCATCGTGCAAGATCGATTTGATCTCGCGCGCGGATGCTCCCATGCGGCCTTCGTAGTAGGGCACGTTGGTGTATTCGTCACGGATGCGGCGCAGATTGGCGCGAAAGAGCTTTCGATCTTCGGCGCTTAAAGACGGAGGAAGCTCTCCCGTATCGTAGATGCGGGACTTCTCCAAAGGAGTGAGATTTGAGACCAGTGAGCTGACCTGAGGCGAGTAATTGATACTGTTGGGTTTCTTGAGGCGCGTGAGCGTAGACCAAAGCGATGCCGCCCAATCCACGTGAGGCGAGACGTGCTTCTCGGTGCGCACCTGGTCCAAAATGGGCTGATAGATCTGGGCTTCTTCGGTGACTGTAAGCAAGTAGGGCACCCGAATGAGCTCCATGCGGGCCTTGAAGCTCGTGAAATCCGGGAATTCCTTAAAGCCGTCCAACTGCAGCTCGTTGCTCGAACCCACCATGAGTGTATCGAGCGAGGCAATGGAGTTGCCGATATTGACGGAGCCAGTTTCACACGCTGAGAGCAGGTACTTGAAGCTATCCAGCGGGCGTTTCAAAAGATCGCTGTACTCGATCATGCCGCGATTGCCTTCGACCAAGTCTCCAGATACCGCAAAAAGGTTCAGGCCCTGCATGGACGCAGGAAGCGATCCCACGCTCCGATTCATCGTGAGCTGCTGGTACTGAGCGTCGACATGAAGCTGGGGCTCGATCGTAACAAGCCCGCGGCGATGCTTGCGCGAGAAGAAAAACCGCTCGACTTGGATGTGCATGAGCACGCGCTTGTAGTCGCCGCCCACCGAGATCAACAAGGCATCGGCCATCTGCCTGCAGCGATTGCAAAGATCGCCCTGTTTGAGCGAGTGGGGGAGCTGGTCCCAGAGGTCGGAGCCGCGTTTTTCGCCCAAGAGCTTGCTCAAGAAATCACGGCGGTTGTCCGCGGGAATGAGCAAGAAGGGGTGGTCGCGCAGGTCGCACGGAATGCGAGCGGCGATGTTCTCATCGGTGAGCTTGGCGTAACTGCTGAGCTCAGTTCGACCGGAGTCGTAGGAGGATTGGATGCCGATGCCGCCTTTGGAAGCGCGGTCCATCGGAAAAATCCAGTTGATTGCGTACGTCGCGCCTTCGGGTTCGCGCGAGTAGCGCTCCAGACCGGCCATCAGAGCATGAATGATCGAGCTCTTGGCGCTTCCGTTGGGGCCGTGCAAAAGCAGGAGTTTGTTATTGTAGCCCTGGCGCGCGAACGTCCTGAGCGCTCGGTAGATCTGGTTTTGAACGATCTCCTGGCCCACGACTTTGTGGGTCGTTCCATCGATCGGAAAATCAAAGAGCTTGAATCGTTGCAATCCCACGCTCAGCGAGGGGAGTTGTTCTTTTTGGGGTACTGGTGTTTTGCCGTGCCAGTCCATCATGTCCAAGGCGTAGCGAGCCGAGCCGCGGAGTTGTTGCTCGGGTTTTTCGGCCATGAGCGAGAGGTATTCATCGAAGGTCAGCAGCCTTCGGTTGCTCTCAAATGCTTTCTTTACGTTTTGCTCGATGGAGGCGAGTTCGCGCAGGGTTTCGTTCACGGAGGAGGGCCCCTTCCTTGTTCATCAGTTTAACCTGGGAGCCGCGATTCGCGCTATCGGAAGACCTGGTCAAAACCCGTGTTTGTCGCACCGCGTCGGTGTTTCTTGCCGCGCGCGCTGCGGCGCTTGGCTTTTTTAGCTGCTTTGACGAACTGGAACCTAGGCTTAGCCGCGTCGATACCCGGGAATTGACCCGAGGGCAGCTCCGGGTGCGCCTTAACAAAATCTACGAACACATCCCTGACAAGAGGCATGCCTTCAAAGTGAAATCGTTCCTTGGGGATCTGGCTCATGGGCCACGCCCAGTCGTCGCCTCCGGAGGTGAGAAAATCCACCGTCGCCACGCGGTAGGTCTTCTTGTCCGAAAGAGGCTTGCCGTCGGCGGTACGAACGTCCAGGAGCATGTCGTACTCCCATGGATCCGTGCGGCCATCGTGGTTAAGGTCCTTGCCCTTGGCATCGTGCAGATCATCCATGAGCTTGAGCTGAAGACCCGAGACCGAGGCGAAGCTACGAGAGCCGCTTTCCGCTACTTGCAGGATCTTGCGAAGCTCCGATCCCTTGACGTCGATGAGCACGATCGCATTATCAAAGGGCATCACTTTGAAAACCGCGCCAAAGGTGATGGGGCCTTGCTCGATCGAAGATCGAATGCCGCCACCGTTGATGATCGCCACATCTGCGTGGGTCGCCTCGCGCATCGAATCGGCAATGAGGTTTCCCAGCATGCTCTCTTTGGTTCGCACGTGCTCAAGAACTTGGCGCGCATTGCCCAGGCGCTGATCTTTCATCTCGCGAGCCTTTTCGGCTGCGGGCTCCAAAAGCGACTCCACGCTTGGATCGGGAGCGATCTTTTGGCCATGAAACACGGGAACAACAAGGCTCCCACGGCCTTCGCGCGGAGGAGGAACGTCGCCTGCGCAGTCGCGTTGATGTCGGAAGATCTTCGAGCAGACGGGCACGGGGCCTTCGATGCGGGTCGCGTCCGTCAGAAGCTTGTTCTTGCTCAAGTCATAGGTCAGGTAAATCACGTTGAAGTAGCGACCGTAGGCTGCGCCTTGGATCACTGGCACGCCCGCCACCCAGTGGTGAACGATGGAGTGGGAGTGCCCGGCTACGACCGCATCCACGGTGCCGATCGGAAGCTCTTTGAGGAGCCTCACCATCTCATCCTGCTCATCGCAGGAGCTGGCAGAGTCTTCGATGGAGCGGATGCGATAGCCCGAGGCGACCTTTCCGCGCGCGCATTTGAGGCCCACGTGCGAAGTGATGGCGACAATTTGCGCGCCACGCTGCCGAAGGCTTTGGGCCTCACGTATCGTGTTCTGTGCAAGGCTGTCGAAGTCGAGCTCAGCAACATTCTCGGGGCGTGTGGTGCGCGGGGTGTCCAACGTGGAGAGCCCAATGACTCCCACCATCACGCGACCCACTTTGAATATCTTGGAAGGGAAGACGTTCGGAAACTGGGCTCTTTCGGGGGGCTTAATGCCCTTTTTGTAGATGTTGGCGGCAAGGTAGGGATAGCTCGCCTGGCGAAAACGGTCTTCGAGAATTGGCACGCCCCAGTCAAACTCGTGATTTCCGATCGCCGCGGCGTTTAAACCCTCGCTATTGAAAAAATCGACGACCGGCATCCCATGCCCCAGATTGCTCTCCAGAGATCCCTGAAACTCGTCGCCTCCGTCGAGCCAAAGCATGCGCGATCCAAGCTCCTTTTTGAGGATCTTGAGATAGGTCGCCAAGGTCGCTAGCCCGGCGGCTTCGTAGTCTGCTGCTTCGTCATCTCGGGTCTTGAGCTTCTGAGCAAATAGCGCCCCGTGAATGTCGTTCGTCCCTACGATGGCGATCACTTCCTGTGACGAATTGGCTGCTGTGGGTGGCAGGGTTGCTGACTTTTCGCCCGGACTGTTGAGAGACGCGGGCGAGGCGCACCGAGTTAAAAGGAGAGCTAAACTTAGGAAGGAGAGGCTTCTTCGATGGAGCAAAGTCACCTCTTTGTTATCCCTAGCTTGGATGGTGATTTCAATCTGCGAATTCATAGCCTTAACGCGGTGAGTCGCGATTCTTTAGGGTCTTCAGATTCTGTCTTATTGCGCCGAAACAGAGAGTTGAGGACCTGGAGAAGATGCGCATTTTGCGAGATATGATTGCAAGACTGCTAGCCTGGACACTGCCTGTGGTGTTTCTAGCGGTGTTCTTCGCCTTCTTGCTGCGCCACTACTACTTAGATCCCAAGCTCGTAAAGCACCTCCGCAAGCAGAACGCTCCCCTGGTGAGCGATTTTCATCCGAGGCCAGAGCCGCACCATCAAAAAGACCGCGAGCCTGCTTCTCACGAAGAGGCCGAAAAACCAGCTCCTGTTGCGAAGGCGGAACTTCCTCCACCTCCCGTCGAGTTTAGCGGCGATGGGGTCGATGTCGTTCCTCCGAGCGGAACGTTTGCCGAGATCTTGGCCCGCACAAGGAAGGGAACATCGGTATCGAGCGCCTTCCGCTTCGCAGCGATCAAGGCACCTACCAAAGCCGACAAAGACCTCTTGGTGAAGATGTTCTACGAGAGCAAAAAGATGCTTCAGGCCTGGCTCCAAAGCCACAAGGCCGAGCTCAATGAGCAAACTGCGCAGCTCATGGCCACTCGCATGAGCGAAGTCGGAATGAAGTTGCCTCCGGTGGACTTCGAGCCGGATCTTCAGATGCGCTCCTTTGTCGCGTTCACTCGTGATGAATCCGGAGCTGCGACGGTCGCTGTAGGAAATGGGTTTTTGGGCATCCTCAAGAAAGACCCCAAGCGCGCGCAATTCGAGATGACTCGCGTGATGGCTCAAGCCTGGGCTCCCTGCGAGATCGGGCAAGGCGGCGACCACCCTTGGAAAGCAGTAACCAAGTGCTTAGGCGTCAGCGAGCAGGACTCTTGCGAGTCAGGCGCTTACTCCGATGGTGGCTGGGCTGTGAGCTCGACCATCGCGACGTATCTGCACTCCCCCGTTTGCAAGCTCGCAGCTTTCAAGGAACCCGAAGTCGTGAAGTGCCTCGCTTCCATTCCGCTTCCGCTGAAGATGACCAAGCAGAGACTTCCTGCCAGCCTCTGGAGGCCACAATGAAACGAGCCTTAGGTTGGTTTTCCGTCACTGCCGCTCTTTTTTCGCTCAGCGGCTGCCTGTCCGAAGACGAGCTCATCGTTGAAACAGCCGCGCTGCCCGCGGATAGCGAAACGCTCTTCACGGATGTGTTCGTAGAGTACCCCGCGCCCAGCGCTCGTTGGAACGGCCCGGATGCGCTTTCGCTTCACCTTACTTTGCGCGACGCTCAGAAGGCCGAACTCGTGATGGTTCGCGGAGATTTCGATCGCGCGCCCGCCAACGCGATTACGGTCAGTTCCGAAGAAGCCCATGCCCGCGTCCACAGGCTTTACGCCGCTCTTTCGAAAGACGAGAGCAGCCAGACAAAGCGGGGATGCCTCTATCCCGTTCGAGTGCGTTTCATTCGTGCAGATGGGATCTTGGTCGAGCGCCAGGACTGTCGCGGTACGAAGGGCTGGCCTAAGATGGCTTCTGAATTAGT
>JBGAWT010000152.1:0-8213 GCA_044227445.1 Bdellovibrionia bacterium
GTCGTCTGACTTAGGGACTGTTCGAAATACCCAGTAATTCTGCGGAATTTCTTTGCTGATCGTGTAGCTGCACCAGAGCAAGAGCTGTTTGGGATTATTCGGGTCTGGCTTTAAATCCGTATGGCCATCGAAATTAGAGGTGATGGATTGCTTCCATTTCGCGTCTGTACTGGTGCCTGCGACTGTTATGGTACTTGGACAAGCGTAGCTCTTAGTCTTAGGTCCTGCGACAGCAAGGACGCTCCATGTACTAATCGCTAATAAGGCCGCAATACTCGTGAATCGATTCATTCTATCCCCCAATGAAATGGCGTGCGGAAAAGTGTAACAGGGCTAGCGTTCTGTTCAATCTGTTTTGGCGGGTGCGCGGTAAATGCACTGAGTGTCAGCAAAGAACCACCAAACCGAGAGGCCTTCTTCATGAAGAGACTCCGGTTATACCGTACCCAACGGTTCCTCACTCATGCCCTATATAGCGGATCACTAAAAGAACTAGAAAAGGCAGGAGCCTTGCTAGAGCACAGAAAAGGCAACTCTCCTGTTTAGATTTTTCCAGTTTGATCCGAAGAGAAAAACATACGGTCGTTTTTCTCATTTGGATCACCTCCTTTCTTGCTTACGCAGGAAGGGAGGTAGGTCCTTCTACTCCTCTCAGTTTGGCTGAACTCCCTAACAGCAAGAACCGCACTTAGAAGCCCTCTCGAAAACATTGAGAAATCCGAATGACTCACGTCCGAAGGTTGGACGCGCAGTTCGAATTTCGGACAAGTCTGAGGGGGTTCTTTTAAAAACTAATCTGAAAGATCGCGTTCAACCCGATCATCCAACTCCACTCGGTGATGAGAAACGTCGATGCAGGTGCCGTATTGGCCGTGTAAAACGCGGTGCTACCCCAGTTGCGGGACCGTAGCGACGTATACAAACCCACTTGAACCCAAGGCGCAAAAAATCTCATCGCTCCTAAGTAAGTCCATGTTTCGTAAATGAACGACCGCCCGTAATTAAGCGGAACATACGCTTCGAACTGGCCGTAGAACTGCCAGCGCGGCTGTCCGTCTTCCAGAATGAAGTACTTGATCCCTGGCCTAAACAGCAGTGTGTGCAACGATCCAAAGGTATTGAACTCATACCGGACCCTGAGCTCCCCAACCCAGTCACTGCCTGGCAAGAAGGGGAGCAATACGCGAGGCGTCGCGTCTAAAACCAAAACGTCCTCGCCTCGGGAGTTGACGTCGATCCACTCCCATTGAGTGCTTGGAAACTGCCAATCCGAATCGTGACGAACGCCCCACTGCCTGCGATAAAAAGCTCCAAATCTTAGGAAATCCCAAGGCTGGTAGTACGAGCCGAGGGTGAGCTGAATATTTCGAACACCGCCCGCTTCAAGACGTCCGGTGCTCTCAGCTAAAAAAGAGAATTGCTGCGCGTTGAGAAAAAGTCTGAGATCCACTTGGGGTACGACATTGATAGGCGCGAATGCAGGCGGTCCTGGCGACCATGCAAGGGCCTGGGGAGCCAAAAGAAATAGCAACGCTCCAACTACGCTGAGCACCCCTTGGCTTGCGCGCCTCAATCGTAGTTCACGCGCCTCAGGTCGGGGTAAATCTTCTCGGGGTTGATCTTATCGCTGATAGCCCCTTTGCTCGGATCGAAGTTCCAATTGATATCCTTGGTCCATTCAAACGCCTTGGGCTCCGAAGGTGCGCCGCCCTTAGCAACTCGAACGCCCTTTCCGGCGGGGACCTCTACTGATTTGCCTTCGCTTGTGATTTCGACAGCCCCTTCGTGCACGCACATCCAGACATCACCCTTCTTGCTCGATGATGCGAAAAACTCCGTGCCTCTGACGCCCATCACGACGCTTTTAGTGCGTATGACAAAGCGCTTGGCCCCGATTTGCTTTCGGACCTGGCTCAATACCCCGCCACGCTCGAGCTTAAGCACCACACCCTCCGCTCCGGACTCTACGGTCAGCTCGGTTTCGGGTTTCATTTTGAATCGCGACCCGTCTGGAAGCGAGACGATGGCCTGCCCATCCTTACCTGTTTTTGCAAAACCCGTATCGGGCTTAAACTCCACTGTGCCTTGCGAGTGAACCAGGGTGGATTCTCCCCCCCAAGCCGAACTCAACGCGAAGACCGCAGTCAGAATCACAAAAGCGTTTGTCATGACCTTAGGTTCCTGACTCGAAGTACTTCTTGTAGGCCTTCTCCTCGAGGTCTTTGGCGTCTCGCTCGTAGAGGGATTTCTTGCCGCCCCCGGCGGGCGCAGTTTGCTGCTGCTTTTCGATGAGCTTAGTTTGGATCTCGGAGGCGGACTTGGCCGATTCCAAGCCGAGCTCTGCTACAAGCTCGGGGTGATATTCTTTGACGTCCTTGATGGCAGCCTCGGTGGCCTTTTTCTCAAGCTTCTCGATAGCAGCGTCTTTTTTTGCGCTATCTCCAGCCGGGGGAGCCTCGGCAAGCTTTTGAATGCTAGCGAGATCTTCCTTCGGGGTCTTTTTCAGCTCGAGCGTTGCAGGCTTGCCCGTCGTTCGACCGATCTGCGCCGTATAATTTTCTGCGACTTTGAACTTCTTGGCTGGCGCTCCCTTTGCTGCAGCTGATTGCTTCACTTCGACTTCGACCTCGCCTCTGAGAACGCTGACAGCCGCGTCGGCTTCATCCGCAGTAGCAACCGAGAATTCGGTTCCACGAACACCCATCACGACCGTCTTAGAGCGCAATTGCAGTTTTGTCCGAGGCCCGCCCTTGCCAATAACGGCATGAAGCTTTCCAAAAGGGATGTCCATCACGGGTTGGGCCGTAGAAGCATCCGCCGTGTCCTTGCTCCAGGTGGGGCGAAACAACGTTCCGGAGCCTAGATTGATCTGGTCGCCATTATCGAAAATGATCTGGGCCTTTCCACCCATGGCCACGCGAACGTAGACGCCATTGCCGACGCGATCACCGATTTTAGCGGGCTGATAAAGGTAGTAGGTGCCCTCGAAAAGCGCATGCGGGCGTTTTTCGTCGGCTTGTAGTTTTTTTGAGGGGGAGGTGAGCAGCTCGACTTGCCCGGAGATCCCCGTAAGCGTTCCATCCTGGGGTCCTGCCCATAAAGATAGAGGAGAAAGAACTGCTCCGACCATCAAAGCCCATGTGAGTTTTCGCATGTCTTTAACGATGACGGAGCTTGCGCTGGGTTTCAACTTGGTTTCGAACTTAATCGAACCTAAGCACTAGCCCAGAGCGTCAGAGCAGGGTCATGCACCTCGCACTCGTGAGAGCGCGAAATCCAGGACCCTGCCCTAACAAAAATCGAAATTACTCCGCTTTTGCTGGAGCGCGCTCGTAAGCGCTTTGGAACACAGCGCGTTCAACTTGCTTCTTCACGTTTGGCGAGAGCCAGGTGAAGAGAGCAGGAGAGAATGCGACGAGCCCAACAACCACGAGGATCAGAAGGGAGATCATCACTTCTGGGGTCCAAGGGGTGAATTTGCCGTGTTTCTTACCAGGTTTTCTTTTCTTAGCCATACAATGCTCCTTGTTCACCAGATTTATCGGGCAGGCTAAGAAGTTCCTCGAGTGTGTCTCGAAAGACTTTTTTCGCACCGTGGTGATACAACTCACGCATGCGCATCCTAATAACGGGAGGTAGTGGTTTTGTGGGTACCCCGCTGCTCAAGCGGCTTCAAACCCGGGGACACGAGATCTCCTTGCTCAATCGATCTGACTGGGAAGCTCCAAAGCTCGTCCTGCCACCAGGATTAGACGCGGTAATTCACCTTGCAGGCGAATCCGTGGGAAACGGACGATGGACATCAAAGCGTAAGACCGCCATTCGTAATTCACGCACCCAAGGAACTAGGAAACTCATTGACGCGCTCCTGGCGCAGCCAGAGGAAGAGCGACCCAGGACATTTATTTCCGCTTCTGCCGTGGGTTTTTATGGAAATCGCGATGATGAACCGCTCACCGAGACCTCAAAGCCCGGGTCGGGTTTCCTAGCCGAACTCTGCATAGATTGGGAGGCAGAGGCCCGTCGATACGAGAGCGTGGGCCGCGTTGTGTGCCTTAGGATAGGCATGGTTCTTGGACCTGAAGGCGGGGCATTGAACAAACTTCTTCCTCTTTTCAGGATCGGCTTAGGTGGAACACAGGGCCCAGGATCGCAGTGGATGAGTTGGATTCATCGTAAGGACCTGCTTGAGCTGATTGAATATCTACTGCAGAACAAGGCAATCGCAGGTCCAATCAATGCAGTGGCCCCTACACCCGTCACCAACGCTCAATTCACACGCTCTCTCGGTCGCGTCCTTAAAAGACCTGCACTTGTTCCGACTCCTGCTTTTGCACTAAGACTTGCCCTGGGCGAGCAAGCCTGTCTGGTGCTAGATAGCCAAAGAGCATCCAGTAAAAAAATTGAGTCCTTTGGGTTCAAGTTTCGATTTCCTTCGATAGATCTCGCACTTACGGACTGCTTAATTTCTTAGATTCTCCAAATTGTTAACGGATTTAATGCGGCGCACGATTTTTCCGTTGTTCTAGGTATGGAAAACATACCTGGTCCTGTTGCGCCCACCCCAACCCCCAAGAAAAAACCCAAGGTACAAATTTTTTTGGCCGTGCTCGCAGCCGTGGGATTCGTCGGATTCAAAGTCTTGGTCAAGGGCGGCTTGATCGCAGGCCTAGCCATGGGCCGCACAGAGCTTGCTGTTCAGCAGTCCAAGAACGATCCTTGGCCAGCCGAATTCAAAACCGAGTTTGCAAAGAAGTGTGTCGAAGGCGTTGCCGGCGACCCAAGCGTCAAAGACCCGCTGATCAAAGCAGGAATGACTCCCCAGAGCTACTGCCAGTGCTCGGTTGATGTGATCGAGTCTAAGCATCTCATCTCGTTTAAATACAACTCGATCACTACGAGCGAAGATGATTGGGTCAAAAAAGAATTCGAACCCAAGATGTCAGGCGCGATGGCGGATAAAGACGTTCTAACTGAGATCGCTCAGTGCGCGGTCAAGGGATCGCAGCAACGTTCCGTGGCCGGCACGAAATAATACGTCCGGTACTCATCACAAAGCATCTTTCTTACGCGATTGTAATTCTTGATTGTGATGAGTATTCATCACGTCAGGATGACGTCCCCAGGTGATGTAGCGCAGGATGCGCGGTACTCATCACAATCAAGAATTACAATACGTCCCAGATGTACTTCTCATGCTCCATCGCGTGATCCGCGAGCGACTTGATCAACTCGTCGTCGTTGTTGTCAATCTTGCCGAAGTTGGAGTGCGTGCGCCGCCTGACCTGGCCTGCGAAAACGCTCAAAATCTCTAGCTCCTTTGCTGATTCTTTTTCGCCCTTGCCGCGAATTGATGCATCAACGCGAGCCAGCGTACAAGCTAACGCAAACAGATCGATCATGATGTCGGCCAGTCTGCGCGTGGCAAACTGCTTTCCGATGATGTTCTTTCCATGCTTGCGTAAAATGCGGTCCGCCGCGGCCGCGAGTTCAAGCGCCGCTCCTTCAAACAGCGTCGCCTGTGCCTTGATCGAGGGATGCAGCTTGGTGAAGTGGGCCTTGTCGCCGCCCAAGCCCGTGGACAGGTGAGCCATCTTGCCCACGTAATCGCTCAGAACGCCGAACCCCTTGATTGGATCGCTGAAGATTCCAGACACAGAGGCGGAAACATCCTTAAGTTGCTGACCCACGTCGTTCATGGCCGTCAAAGCGATGAACAGGCGCAAGATGTCGTTGGTGCCCTCAAAAATCCTGTTAATGCGCGAGTCGCGCATAACACGTTCGTAAGGAAACTCGCACATGTAGCCGTTGCCGCCTGCGATCTGAAGCGCCTCGTCTGCGGTACGCCACAGAGCCTCGGTTCCAAAAACCTTGGAGATGGCCGCCTCAACTGCATAGTCCTCGTAACCCTGGTCGACGAGGCCTGCCACGCAGCTCACCGTCGCTTCGGTCGCATAACATTCGACCACCATGTGGCCGATTTTCTGCTTCACTAACCCGTACTCGCCGATGGGCTGGCCGAATTGAACGCGTGTCTTGGCCTGCTTAGAGGCCATCTCGATGAGATGCTTCATCGCCCCGACGCATCCCCCGCCTAAGCCCGTGCGACCGGAGTTCAAGATCTTCATTGCGACCTTAAAGCCCTTGCCGGGATCTCCCAGCACGTTGGCCGCAGGCACACGCACCTTGTCTAGGTTCACAGTCGTCGTTGAACTTGCTCTGAGGCCCATCTTGTCTTCGTGCGGCCCTGTGCTCACGCCCTGCATGTCGCGCGTCACGATAAAAGCGGTGATCTGCCCTTCGGTACCTTCGGTCTTGGCAAACACCGTGAAGAAATCGGCGATCCCCCCGTTAGTGATCCAAAGCTTTTCGCCCGAGAGCACCCAATCGTTCCCGTCTTTGACAGCTTTGGTTCGAATCGACGCCGCGTCGCTACCCGCTCCTGGCTCTGTAAGACAAAAAGCCGCGATCATTTCGCCTGAGGCGAGCTTTGGAAAGTACTTGGCCTTTTGTTCTGGCGTCCCAAATAGCAGGAGACCACGCATACCGATGGAGCTATGTGCACCCGCTGTTATCGCAACAGATCCGTCGTAGCGAGCCAGCTGCTGGAGCATTCGTGCATAGGCCGCCGCACCCATTCCCACCCCGCCGAACTCCTCGGGAACGATGAGACCAACAAGGCCCATTTGCTGCATCTCGGCGATGAAGGCCTTGGGTAACTCGCCTTGGCGATCCCAGGTGCGAAACTGAGGCTCGTAGTTCTTAAGCCAACCGTCCACAGCATCGAACATTCCGGTGAGCGTCTCGCGCTCAGAGTCCTTAATCTTGGGGAAGGGGAGTAAAACGTCTTCTTCGATGCGACCCATGCAAAGGGCCTGAATGAAGCTGATGCTTTTCTTATCCGGTGTGGTGTCGCTTGCCATCGTAAACTCCTAAAAGATCATGAAAAAAAGAGCCAAGCACGGGCTCTTCGCCTGAGTGCTTGGCCTTAAACTACGCGGGAAATCCCGCTTACTTCGATTTTGAAGAAGACTTGCTCTCCGTGGACTCATGATTCTTTGAGTGTTCGCACGTCTCGCCGCCGCCTTTGCACATTCCATGACGGTAGTAAGCGCGTGGAGCCACGAGCATGCTGACAGTGAACAAGAACAACAAAGCTTGCCAGTACTTTACTGGCTTAGCCTTGGAGACTTGAGCGATGACCTTGTTCCAGGTAAAAAATAAAAGCCCTGAAGTGATCAACCACCAGCCCGTGCACCAAAGACCCATGTATAACGATGAGCAGCCTTCCTTCACCGGTGGTGGGTTCGCCTTCTTTTTAGTTTAATGCGTTTCGCACGAATGAAAAGTCCCGCTGTCAGCGCTGTTGACAGGTTTCCTGGGCCATGCTGAGCTTGGCGACTTGCATTACTGGAGGCTACAAGCAGAAACGCATACGAAGGCCCGAGAGACTGCGATAGCCTTCGTAAAACGCATCCCCCACCACGCTTCGCCCCGGCAGGGAAAGCGAGCAAAACCAGAAGAAACGGGTATTTGTTCCCACTCTTCGCCCAACTGGCTGACATAAGACCGCCGTGGGTCGGGTTGAAGTGTTTCCGTGCGAAATGCATCCGATGAATAACCTGGAGCACGCTTCGCGGCCGCCATCGCCGCGAATTGAACTCGCGGGTTTTGGAGGTCTCCTGCACCCAAACCGAAAAAGACACCTACGAAGGCGACCCCCGCCAAAAAAACGGTCGCCAAGGCATGAAAGAATATATCCACCTGCGCTTGCCCAAAAACCTATTATGACCGACGCCAGGAGCGATTGATTGTGGTGATCGAAGCAGCCAATGAAGGCGTGCAGATGGGACCAAAGCGTCGTCCACCAATGTGAAAAAAGCCCTAAGGCTCATCCCGTCGATCATTCCAAGTGCAAGCAACATGAACAGGCTCGGAGCCGCCAGGGCAAACAAATATTTAATGACCCGATCTCGCATCATGAGAGCCAGCGGAACAGCCATAGGGCTGGGGCGATCTAAAAACACGCGCGAACCCAGATCAGCGAAACGGCCCAGCCCCTTCTTCCCGAAAACCAAAGTAAACATCACAAATCGCGCAAGAAAACGGTAAAGGCGTGACCTGTCCACAATGTTAGGCCCATAACGAAACAAGACGCCGAAACTACGCGAACCCGCGTTATTTGAGCAGGGTGAAGTTGAAAAGACCGTCTT
>JBGAWT010000153.1:0-8035 GCA_044227445.1 Bdellovibrionia bacterium
GCTCGATCGTCGTAAGCTCAAGAACTCCGAAATCGCCGTGACCATGGTCGCAGGCAAGCTGGCTTCCACAGGCGATAACGTCCCAGGCGGCAAAGTCGATCAAGGCAAGCAATCCACCTTGATCCGCACGCTGGGCGAGTTCCGTTCTTTAGACGATATCCGCAAGACGGTTATCAACTTCTACGGCAACGACGTGGCCACCACCGTCGGCAATATCGGAACGGTGATCGATACCCTGGCCGATGAGACCTCGCGCGCCTACGTCAACGGCAAGCCGGGCTTGTTCCTCTATGCGTTTAAGCAAAGCGGAGCCAACACGATCGCCGTCGTGGATGGACTGCGCAAGCAGATCGACAAGCTCAACGACCAGCTCTCCAAGATGGAAGGCGCTCCCAAGATCTCCGTCATTCGCGACGCGAGCTTCTTCATTCGCCTCAACGTGGACGACGTCAAAGAATCCATCATGATCGGCGTGCTGCTCGCCGTGCTCGTCGTTTACTTCTTTTTGGCCAACGGCCGCTCGACGATCATCACGGGCCTCGCCTTGCCCAACTCGCTCATCGGTTCGTTCATCCTCATGGCTCTCGCAGGCTTTACGATCAACATCATGAGCCTTCTGGCGCTGAGCCTCTCGGTCGGTCTGCTCGTCGACGACGCGATCGTGGTGCGCGAAAATATCTTTAGGCATTTGGAAATGGGCAAGGAACCCAAGAAAGCCGCGATGGATGGGACAGACGAAGTCCGTCTTGCCGTTATCGCCACAACCCTCACGGTGATCGCCGTGTTCGGTCCGATCGCATTCCTCAAGGGCGTCGTTGGCCAGTTCTTCAAGCAGTTCGGTGCGACGATCTGCTTTGCGATGCTTATCTCGCTTTTTGACGCTCTGACGATCGCTCCGATGCTCTCAGCCTACTTTGCAGGCGGCGCGCACGAAGGCGTTCTTCACAATAAGGAAGGCGTCTGGTCCAACACCGTAGGCCGCATGGTCCGCGCTTTCGAGCGGTTTCAGGTCAATCTCGAGAACAAGTACGAAAACCTGCTGAAGTTCACGCTCCGTCGCCCGCTCTTCGTTCTTGGCGTGAGTTTCCTGATCTTCATCGGAAGCTGCGCTTCGATCGTCGTAGTTCCGAAGACCTTCTTGCCGCCGCAAGACGCAGGCGAGTTCTCGGTTTCGATCGAGCTGCCGCCAGGCTCAAGCCTGAGCACAACGGATGAGCTCGCCCACCAGATTGATGACATGATCCGAAAGAACCCCGAAGTCGATATCTCGGCTCTCACGGTCGGTGGCCGCCAAGGCGAAACCGAAGTGGCGGAGTATTACGTCCATCTCGTTCCGCGTAAGCTGCGCAAGTACAACACCTCGGAGTTCAAAGACAAGCTGCGCGAACAGCTCAAGTCCTACTCGCAGTACAACCCGCTAGTGAAGGACTACGATGCCGTGGGTGGTGGCCAACGTCCGTTCATCCTCAACATCATCGGCAACAATCAAAAGGAGCTCGAAGAAATCGCAGCTAAGGCTTTTGAGCGTCTCAAGAAGCATCCAGGCCTCAAGGACGTCTCGACGTCCGTTAAGCCGGGTAAGCCCGAGTTTCAAGCTAAGCTGGATACGGCAAAGAGCCAGCAGTTGGGCATCTCATCTAAGACCGTGGGTCTGGAGCTCAGAGCTCAGATCGAAGGCCTGACGACGGCCAAGTTCCGCGAGGAAGGCCGCGAGTACGATATTCGCGTGCGCCTCAAAGACGATCAGCGCGACCTCAAAGAGGGCTTCTACGATACCTTCGTACCGAACCTCAATTACAACATGATTCGTCTATCAGACATCTCCACGCCAGTGGAAGCTGTCGGCACGGCGACGATCAATCGCCAAGACCGCGGTCGCTACGTCCAAATCGGAGCGGATATCGCAGCCGGCGGAGGTATGGGTAACGTCATCGCCGACATCAATAAGATGTTTGCCGAAGACATCAAGCTCCCTCCAGGCATGCGCTACGGTTTCGTGGGTCAAGCCGAGAACTTCCAGGAGCTCACCTCGAGCATGATCACCGCGCTAGTTTTAGGCGTGTTGTTCATCTTCCTGGTGCTAGCGAGCCTCTACGAGTCCTTCATCACGCCTCTGACCATCATGTTGGCACTTCCGCTAGCGGCATGCGGAAGCCTCGTGGCTCTTGCCATCACGCGGCAGTCGCTCAACATCTTCTCGATGATCGGGATGATCATGCTCTTGGGCGTGGCAACTAAGAACTCCATCTTGCTCGTGGACTACGCGATGCAGATGCTTCGCGACGGCTCGGACCGTGCCACAGCTATGATTAAGGCAGGCAAGACGCGCCTTCGTCCGATCTTGATGACCTCGTTTGCCCTGATCGCAGGCACCCTGCCGATCGCTTTGGGGCTAAACGAAGCATCCAAGCAACGCACCTCCATGGGTGTGGCCATCATCGGCGGCCTGGTGAGCTCAACGATGCTCACCCTGGTCGTGGTGCCGGCGGCGTTTAGCTACATCGATCGCTTCAGGCTATGGAGCAAGAGCATCATGTCACTGATCTTCATGTCCAAGGAGATGCGCCAGCGCAATAAGGTAGCCGGAGTCAAGGAGCGCCCTGCTCAAGCGACTCACTAAGGCTCGGAAATGCTCTTGAGCTTTTTGCGCGCCTCTTTGAGGCGTTCGTAGAGGCTCTTGGACTGCCGTTCCATCTGCTCAAGCCGGACTTGCTGCTCGATGAGGAAGCGCTTCATATCGGTCGCGACCAGTTCCGACGCCATCATTTCGGCGCTTCCGATCCGCAGAGTTACGCCCCCGCCCGAGGATTCGATTTTCCAACGCTCGGGATATTTGAGGGCGTAGCGAATAAAAGAGAGGTCCTTGCTCCGAATCACATCAGCCAATTCGAGCGCGTACTGCGCTCCCTTGAGGTGCTGCTTGACCAAGAAGCGAGAGCTTTCAAAAGTATCTTCAGGCAATCGACCTTGCTGCATTTCGCGCGTCAGGCGCTCCCCGATAACCAGAGCCACGGTAGCATCCTTTAAGTAAGCGTCGTTCTCGTCGGAGTGGTGCCCCTCTTTTTTCCCGTAGAGCCTCTCAGTCGATTGGTCAGCAAAGGCGCGCGAGGGCTTAAAATAGAACGTGGCCGGAGCTAACACCCGAAATCCCGGCTTGGTTTGATCGAATGCTTCAGCCTCCCTCACCGCATCGGATTGGGTGAACTTAAAGTGCGTCAGCTCATGGATTCCGCCTGGAGTCAGGTGAGGTGCGTCCACATTGTCCCAGGTCAGGGCGATCCGCATAGGCGAATGCCCCATCCAACCGGCGGCTTCGCTTGAGTCTGCGCTCGAAGTGTCAAAGCCCAGATCGGTCTCCCATCGCCAGAGGGCCACGGCCATTCGGGCAAGCCAGTGCTTGGACTTGAGGTTGGTTTGGTACTTAGGCGAGATGCGTACGAAATAAGACTTAGGCCCGAGCTGCGAAGCCGTAGCGCGAACGCCCTTTTGGCGTAAAAACGCGATGAGAGCGTCGGCTAAGCGCTTGTGATCCTTTTGGGTGCTCTGAGCTCCGATCCTGAGATAGGCGGACCGAAGCTCCTGAGCCTCAGGTGTGCCTAGATCCAGATCGCTAAAGTCGGATGGAAAGAACGCAGGACTGCGCCTGCGCGCAAGCAGGTCGTCACAATCGGTAGCCCAAACGGGCGACGCGACACACACGCCTAAAAAGATAGAAAATGCGAGACGAAGACCCCTCAACGCCCCTCCCCCGAAACCCGAGAAAAAGGTATGTTGTTTAACCAAGTCAGGCAAACTATTTCTGTTTCTTGACAAAGTCCGTCGACAATAGGAAACCCGCAGCCGAACATGAACTTCGAGCGCGATCTCACCGAGAATCACTATCTGGTCTCTCACACGGTGGGCCCCAACCAAGGCGGCCTGCGCCTAGACACGTTCTTAAAGAGCCGTTACCGCAAGCGCACGCGCGGCCAGATCCAACGCTCCATCTTAGAGGGCATCATCACGGTGGACCGCATGGGCAAAACCTACGCCGCCGTAGGAAAGCTCAAAGCCAGCAGCCCGCTTCTGGAGGGCGATAAGGTTTTAGTGCTCTCCGAGCGCAAGCCCGAGCCCGAGGTGGATTTCAATTACCGCGTGCTCTTTGAGGACGAAGTGCTCTTCGTGATCGATAAGCCCTCCAACCTCCCGGTACACCCGGCGGGTCGGTATTTTTTCAACACTCTGCTCACGCATCTACGCACCTCAGGGCACACCCGCCCACTGGATGCGGATCACGACTACTATCTGGCTCACCGCCTGGACAAAGAAACCAGCGGAGTGATGGTGCTCACCAAGACCGCCGAGAGTTGCACCTCCCTCACCCGCCAATTTGCCGAGCGACGCACGACCAAGCGCTACTTAGCCATCGCGCACGGGAGTCCCGCTCAAGAAGAATTCAAAGTCGATGCACCGCTGCGACGTACGCGTAGCTCCCCCATCACGGTGCAAATGGAAGTAGCGCCCGATTGCTCGGAGGCCGAAGGTGGCCAGGAAGCGCTCACCGAATTTAAGGTCTTAAAGCGCGCCGGAAAATTTTCGCTCATGGAGTGCAGGCCCAAGACGGGGCGCCAGCATCAGATCCGCATTCACTTGGAGCACGCAGGGCACCCGATCGTGGGCGACAAGCTTTACGGCATGCCCGTAGCCGAGGCCCTCAATTATTACGAGCGCAAGCACTTGAGTGCTGAGGCTCACGCGCGTCTGCTCCTGCCGCGCCATGCGCTGCACGCCACGTGGCTCAGGTTCTTTCATCCTGTGACGGGTGTGCCCATGGAGTTCGAATCTCCGCTGCCGGCAGACCTCGCTGAGTTTTTAGCGCCGCTTAGCAGCGAGCAGATGAGCGACCGTCAAATCGCTGCAGACATTAGTCGTAGCGCGCAGGCGCCCTAAAAACCAATCCACTGGAAGCAAGAAGCTCACCGCCTGAAGCGGCAACCCCACCGCACCTAGTACGAGTGAGAGCGTCACCAATCCCGCGTCAGGAATACCTGCAATCCCCACGGCCGCAAGCAGCGCAGTGAGCGCAACCTGTCCCTTTTGCCCCACCGTGAGCGTCATGCCCACGAGCTGGGCGACAAAGAGTGCGGCACTGACTTCGTAAAGCAAAATGCCATCGTGATTGAGGTTCGTACCTACGCAGGCAGCTAGGCGCGCCGAATCGCGCGGGATCTTGCGCTTTTGTTCAAGCGTCCTCAGCGTCACAGGCAACGCAGCCAAGCTGCTTCCTGCCGCAAAGGCGGAGGCCAGAGCCTCGCTCGAATCGGCAAAGAACTTCACGGGCGAAACGCGCGCCCAAAATTTAAGCAAGAGCGAGTAGTACACCACGGCATGAAGCGCGAGTCCCACGGTCACGATCACGACAAACCGACCTAAGGTCGCAAAGATCTCAAAGCCCGAGTTACCCACGCTCTGAGCCACGGCACCAAAAGCGGCAAGCGGAATGAGCGCCAACACTGGCTTTAAAAGCCGGGTCATCAACACAAACCCCTCATGAAAAAACTTCTCAAGCGTCGGAGCCGCCTCACCTGAGCGCCTCAGCGACACAAGGCCCCAGCCCAAAAACACGGACAGTAAGATGATGGGCAGAACTTGGTTATCGACTAAGGGCTTGAGCATGCTCGCGGGGATGAGGCCTGACAAAAGCTCCGCTAGTCGTGGCGTGCGGCCTATGCCGGGAGTGCCTGCTAACCAGGAGCGAGCCAGGTCTTGGGGCTTAATCCAGTGAGCTGTGACCTCAGACAGCCCCCAGGCGATGAGGGCTGCAACTACTGCGTTGAGAAGTCCAAATCCAAGAAGCCTCAACAGCCCACGGGCTTTGACGTCGGTCTGTAAAAATGCGTCCACAACCGCAAAGAACAAAAGCGGAGCAGCCAGAGTCTTGAGAATCTGAACGAGGACTCCTGCGATCGCACCCAGGGGTGCCGCGCGCGGCCCCAGCAGCGCTCCGATCCAAGCGCCCAGTGCTACGGCTACAACGACTTGCAGCACGCGATTTTTATGCACTAGCGCTTCTTTCTGGCTGCGATGAGCTTGGCTGCCATTTCGGCAAACCCGGCGCCTGCGGCCTTACCTGTGATCCACCGAGGCGGATGGGTGAGCTTAGGCAAGTAGCGCTTGAGGTTGGCCACGCCCACGCTGTTGTTAAAGGCTTCGAACATGGGCTCGTCGTTAGGCGAATCGCCCGCGTAGATCCATTTATCGCCTGAGCGTGCAGAGGCGGGCGCGATCTCTTTGAGCCAGCGCTCGAATCCCTGCCGCTTGGAGTAATCGCCAAACCAAGTATTGACGTGAACGCTGGAGAGCTTGGCGTGAGCACCTTGGGAGCGGCAGTAAGCAAGCAACTCCTCCACGCGCGCATCGCTCCACGCGGGTACGTCCTCGCAGATATCGATCGCAAGATCATACTCGCGATAAGCTTGGTCAGACGCCCAGCGCGCTTCCGTAAATTTTTGTGCAATTCCGGTGCGAAGCCGTGCGAGCTTGGGGTCAGCACCTGAACTGAGCGTATCGAGCCGCTCGCGCCTTCCGTCGCGCATGAAAAAAGTAAACGCACCGTTTTCGCCCACCACGGCGTCCACGGGCCAAAAGCGGGCGATGTGATCGCACCAGCCTGCAGGCCGTCCGGTGACCGGAACTAACAAAAACCCCGCGCGCTTGAGCCGCCAGAGCGAGTCAAACGCTTCTGCTGTTATTTTGCCTTCGGACGAGAATGTATCGTCGATGTCAAAGCACACACCGCGGATGCCACGAAGGTCCCCGGGCTTGGTCTTACTCCAGCTCTGGGGTCGCGACAGCTTGGGTGTTTGGGGCATTTAGGGGGTAAAGACGATTCCGCCGGACAGGTAGGTGTCGGAGGCTAGGATGCCGATTCCAAACTCGATGATGTAGCGCAGCTTGGCCGTGGCCTTAAAAATCCCGCCTAACGTGACGCTGGTGATGGGCCTATAGGTACCGTCAAAGTACAGAGCAAGACCCACGGGAATGGCCAAAAACGGTTCGATCTCCGTTTTGCCCGCGACAAAGGTCTTGTGAATATAAGGGATGGCCACCATATCCACTCCCCAAACGGAGGGAAGCTGGTTGAGCACGCCCTGAGCGGCTACGCCGATGCCGGGCTGCCCTTCGACATCTGGGAAGAAATCGAACGTAAAATTGCCGCCAAACCGAAACAAGCGGGGGCCAAAGCCCATGCCTAAGATGACGTTGACGTTGTTGAGCTCGGTGACGCCGATGGTGAAGCGGCCTTGGGCAGCTACCCCTGCCCCGCCGTTGAAGGTCACCACGGGCTCTAGGCCCACGGACCACTCTCCGGGTTGGTTGAAGCGTACGGTATTGAACGTGCCGGCCTGGGCTGCAGGAGCCGCTGTGGCGGCTAGGCACAGGGTCGCAATGAGGGCTGCGGCGGCCTTGGTATGGCTAAAACGGTGCATGTCCCTACCATCGAACAGCTGTGGCGGCCTGTCAATGCGGCATTGACGCCGCGCCTGTGCCCTATTAAAAGGGAGGCTCTCTTTTTGTGGTGGCCATAGCTCAGTTGGTTAGAGCATCGGATTGTGATTCCGAGGGTCGGGGGTTCAAGTCCCCTTGGTCACCCCAAATTTCGGCCCCGTTTTTCACCACAATGTGAAATCGGGGCCTTTCTATTTGAAATCAAAACACAAGTGGTAGCAGCAGGTTATCAAGCTCTGCTGTTTTCTGTCGTCACAGCACGCACCAGAAAAACACGACAAAACACAAAGTTTTGTCTGATTTCTGTCTGAGGCTTGTGGCCCCGTTTTCAGTCCCTCGGTTTTCAAAACTACAAACTGAGTTGGTGGAAATGACAGCGCTTTTCGGATTCCGAGAACGCTGTCGTCTACCAACTGAGTTGGTGAGGTCGTCAGACACTCACCATCTGAGGAACGATCAAAAGCCACTTGCGGCTTTTGAAACTGAACAACTGAAAACGGGAAACACGAACATGAAAGCAACGAGAAGCAGTCAAAAGATCATTACG
>JBGAWT010000154.1:0-7950 GCA_044227445.1 Bdellovibrionia bacterium
AAGCGCTCGCACGGCGCGAGTGCTGGGAGACGTCAAAGTTTTTTGGACGCCTAAGCTCACCCCTTGGATTTTTAGCCAAAGCAAAGCGCGTGGAAGCGGCAAGCGCACCTATGGTCCGAGCGCGGTTGACTGGTGGGAACAGTGGGCGCTCGTGAGCCGAGATTCGGTGGACGCACAAGTCGTCGGAGGTTACCGACAGTGGATGATCTGGGGCGACGCAGAGGGGATTCCGCGCGAAGGAAAATCCAAAGAGCTCAACTTGCTTCGCAAGGCAGCCCGCCTTCCCGTATCGGACTCAGGTGCGTTTGCTATGCCCGACAACTTGGTCGGCGCGGATTCACTCGAAGAGCTGGAGCGGGTGAGCATGGACCTGCTGAGATGGGATCGCTTCTCCGTTCGCTCTCTCAAAACCCGCGCCACGCTTGTTTGGCCTACTAAAGACCGCAGGTGGGTGCTCTCAGACGAAGGGCCTCGCGTCGTCTTGTTCGGCGGCGCGGATGGCGCCGCTGCCGAAGTGGTAAAAGCAGCGAGAGAGGCTACGCCGGACCCATGAGTTTCAGCATCCGCGACGGAAAATTCGATATCGTTGTCGCCCAGGGACCCAACGCGTTTCCTTGGCCCACGATCGGCGCGCGCGCCCTGGCCTCCTTGTGCGCGGAGATGGGGCTGAAGGTCGGCGTATTCGGCGGCGATAGCATCCAAGTGCGCGGTTTGATTCCGCGGCCTGGAACCGGAGCGCTTGTCATCGCTGAGGACGTGCAAGGGCGCTTTCACCGCGTCGAAGCTCGCGCGGTCGTTAAGATCTGCCCCGCGGGCTATCTGCCAGACGCTTTTCCGGGTTGGTGGCGCGACGGAGGTATGTTGCCGCTTCCAACGGCCAAGCGGCTGCTTCGCGAAGGGCGGCTCAATTGGGACCCGGGAGTCGTAGTGCTCGGGACGGGCAACAAGGCTCTGCGATTCGCTTCTTCGCTGCTTGAGCGCGGAGTGCGTAGTGTTTACGCCGTTGAGACGATCGCAGCGTGGGGCGCTAAGCGCTATGCGGGCTGGGAAGTCGAGTACCGACGCTTTGAGATGTTGGGCGGAAAGATTCTGGAGGCCGAGCCCAAAGGGCTTGAGCCGTTGGGAGCGTTACGATGGCAGCTGCGGTTGCAAGACGAGCGCGGCGTGAGGCTCATGGAAGTGGGTCGCGTGGTGAGCGCGGGGCCGTTTTCAGATTCGTACGCCATCCGCGAGTACCCCGGTGGCTCGTTGCTCTTTGAGTTTGAGCAGAGCGCCGAGGAGACGCCCGAGCGGGATTTCGAGGGTTGGGTCTTGGAAGACGAGCGAGGAAGGTACTTGGCCGGGCGCCTGATCCGAGCTCTGGTTCCGGATTTGGGAGCTCGCAAAGAGGATCTAGATGCGGTGCTCAGGCGCGCGCGAGCCCGCATCCGTCGCTATTCGCAGCATCGCGAGAAGCCCTTCGCACCTGCTTACCAAGGCAAGTGGCTGAGCTCGACGGACTCCGCAACCGTCCGAAAATTCTCAGGCACGCCCAAGGTTCATTTCCGAAAGCGCGAAGTCGCCAGCGTCGAGTGCTTTGAGGAGATCGCCTGCGATCGCTGCGCGCGAGCCTGTCCTACGCAAGCCATCAATATCGGAAAAGTGCCGCGCCCCTTGGATCTTCCCGTCTTGCGCGAGGAGCTTTGCACGGGTTGCGGTATTTGCCTGGAAGTTTGTCCCAGCCAATCCATCGTGATGATGAAAGAACCCGAGAATCACCCCATGGCGACTCTCGTGTTCCCTTGGCGTGGGCGTCACACTTGGAAACAAGGCGAGTTCGCGCCCCTGGTCAATCGCCGGGGTGATTTCTTGGCCAATGGGCGAGTGATCGGATTTATCGAGCTTGAGGGGTCGCTGCTCATTCGAGTCGAAGTTCCTTCGCATCTGGCTTGGGATGCCAGAGCGCTTCGGGCTCCTAAGGATGATCCTGCGGCAGATGCCACGATCGTGGAGCCTGCGACCGATCCTAAGGTCGAGATCACGTTTAACGGCGAGCGCAGGCTCGTGAGGCCTGATGTTCCTGTTTCGTTAGCTCTTTTCGAGCTGGGCTATGCGCGCCCCCAAGACACGCTGCTTTGTCCGGATGGGTCTTGTCAGCTGTGTCGCGTGTGGATTGACGGCATTCGCAAGCTGGGTTGCCAAACCACAGTGCACCGAGGCATGGCGATTCGAACGGATGACATGGTCGGGGACGTTCCGATGGAGTTCACCTCCGCTCAGTCCAACGAAGAGGTGCTCTGCCCCTGCCTGGGCATCAAGGTGGACGAAGCGCGCGAGCGCATCCAGCAAGGCAAGCTCACTTCGCTTGCGGCCGTTTGCCAGCTCACTCGCATCGGTTCGGGGCGCTGCCATGGGCAGATCTGTCGCGAGCCCACGCGCAGGCTTCTGTCTGAACAGCTCGGTTCGGATGTTTCGGATTCGGACCGCGAGAGCGTTAAGCGCTGGGTGGATTGGCGCTTTCCTTGGGCGGATTGGGTGCTTTCGCGGCGCTAAGACCTGCGGCTGGCGCTCGGTAACCGATCTCGTTCAAGAAGCGCTCGATTCTGAGATTCACCAAATCTGGCAGGTCCATTTGCGGGCAGTGGCTTCCGTGACGGATGACTTCGTATCGGCTGTTAGGAATGAGCTGCCTGAGCAACTCTTGCTGCTCTACGGGAACGACTTTGTCTTGATCACCCGCCAGAATCAGCGTTGGGGCTTTGACCGTGTGAAGCCACGCGGAGGAATCGCTTCGCTCGTAGTCGTTGATCAGGCGAATGAGGATTCCTGGGTCCATGTCGATCACTTGGTCGACATACATGTCGATATCTTCTTTGGGCGTGAGGTGAGGGTTGAACCCTCCAAGCGCTACGATGGAGCGCCAGAGCGGGTTGTTGCGCTGGGCTTTCCAAAAGACGCGCACGAGCTCGGGGTGACGCTGATACAGCTTCGTAAGAAACGCGAATCCCGCCTGAGTCGCGTTGCTCTTGAGCAGCGTCTCCAAGGGTCTCTGGGCCGTGCCGTTGGCCAGAATCATTCCCTTCACGCGATGAGGGAACATTCGGTAAAATTCTAGGACGATATTCACTCCCATGGAGTGGCCCAGGATCACGGCTTCTTTGAGGCCCAACTCGTCGAGCACCGTGCCCAAGTCGCGCGCGATGTTCTCGATGGTGAGTGACTCCCAGTTTTTGGGGGTCTCGGAGTTTTGGTGGCCGCGGTAGTCGAACCACACGGCCTTGTAGTTTTTTTGGAAGTAATCGATTTGATAGGTCCAGTGCAGGCTCGAGCAAACCAGTCCGTAGCAAAAAACCAGGGGGAGGCCTTGGCCTTCGACGCTGTAAAAAAGGCGCGTTCCATCGAAGCTCTTCACGTAACCGTGCGTGACGGGAGGGCGCTCCGTATCGAGCATGCGATCCGAGAGGCTGCGCTTTCGGGCTCCATGGGGTCGTGGGCTTTTGGGTGTGAAGACGGGCGCCATGCGAGTTGTCCTGCTACACGGGCGCCGTTTATCCGCTGGTGCCCTTCAGATCCATTTTTAGCACACGTTTGACGAAATCGCGGAACTCTTCCTGCGCTAGCGACGAAGCGCCTTGGTAAGCGCGCCAGAGTTTTTGGAATTGCTCGGCTTCCGTGGGGCTTGCGCCTTGCAGCAGCGCGAACTCGGGTTTACCGACGCGGTCAGAGAGGCGCTGAGTGTATTCGCGCTCCATTAAGCTCATGAGCTCGATCTCTGGAATTTGAAGGGCTTTAGCCAGGGTTCCCACGTGCGCGGGGGGCAGCGGGGTAACCCCGCGTTCGATATTGGAAATGAATTGGGTCGTTACCGCGGGTTCGAAAAGTAGGCCCAAAGCGCGCTGTGAGAGGTTGAGCGACTCCCGGCGCTTGCGAATCGTGTCGCCCACGATGCCTGGACCTTTCTTAGGGCCCTTTTTCGGGGTTTCGGCGGTGTCCATAAAGAAAGTGTATATTAACTGACTTGTTTGATCAACATTAAGAATTGAGTCAAATTGATTAATAAAATTAATATCTTAAGATCAAAATGAGACTCATTTTGAATTGGGGTTTTTGCCCGTCATTATTGTTGGCGATGCGAGGGCATTACTTCGCTGGCTGCGATGTGATGGGGATCTTAACCAGTATATTTCGGGCCGGTTCATCTACCGAGATCCGCGCTTGGATCAAATAGAGCCCTTGAGGGGGCGCCGAGCGCTCAACCAGTGCCCGAAAGCTTTTGCTTGAGTAGGACTGAGTGGGAGTTTGGGTCACGCAGCTGTCATCAAGCAGATCCAGTTTGCTGACGCCCATGGAATCGATGCGAACGGTGTGGGTACGGTAAGGCACGTCAACCCCCTGATATCCGAGGGCCAGGAAAAGATCGCCAACGCGAACCGAAGTCTTCAATGGAACGACCCGGGCATCGCACTTATCGTAGCGCAGGTCGGAGGCAAGGCGGCAGAGGGCGCTTTCCATCTGCTTGATCGCTCCTTCGGTGAGGCTGCCGTAAGTCGCTAGCACCATTCCCAATCGACCTTCGGAAGAACTATTGAAATCAAAATGAAAGCAGAGGTCTCGTGAAACTGCCAAAAGCACGGCGTCTCGAACTCGCTTGTCGTAATTCAGATTTTGCCCCGCACCGCTTAGCTCAAGATCGATGCGGTAAAAGCTCAGAGTCTCAGTGGGGTTTGGGCATCGAGTTTGAGCGCCCGCGGCAAACGCGATGCAGATCGCAGCGAAGATCCGAAGGGCAGATTTCTTCTTACTCATTCGATGCGCAAGAGCTCCTCAATAGGAGCGGCAGCCTATTATTCCGCCTTCTTAGCTTCGACCGGGATGCTGACGAAGGTCTCTTGGGCGATCTCGTCCACCGAAATCCGGGCTGCCCTGATGTCGCGTCCCGCCATCCCAGCAAAGCCTGTGAGCGATTGGAAGTATTCCGTAGGATAGGCATCTGTTCCGCTTGTGCAGGTGTCATCTAAAAGCGAGACCGCGTTGATGCCCAGGGCGCTGAAACGGGTAGCCTTGAACTTGTAAGACGACGAATTCCAGGAGGTATATGTCCAGAATCCGTACCCAATATAGAGATCTTCGACTCGAGTGTTGGCGTGTTTCTCGCTGACCTTGGCTTCGCAGCTACCGTAACCGCTGAGTTTCGCCATTTTGCAAAGGGAGCTCTCGATCACCTTGATGCCCTCCGGACTCAGGGCCGTGCTCGTTACAAGATCCATTGGCCAATGCCCTTCAGGAACGCCGTTGCCGCCGTATCCCGTCACCTGAAAGTGAAAGCACTGCCCTGCGGGAATGGCGGAGGTCACTGCCTTCTTGATGCGTACATCGTTCCAATCAGAGAGGTCACCGTCATCGCGCTTTTGTTTGTCGCGATCTTGCTTGGCCCACATGTAGAGACTGACATTGTAGAAGCTCAGCGTCTTGGTCATCTTTTGTTCGGCCGCAGAGCTGCTAGCTCCCGAAAAAATGAGTCCAAATGCGAGGATCGCGGCAACGAGGGTATTTTTTGTCATGCGTGGGCGGTTAACGTGGACGTATCTTCTTGTCAACATCAGACGACTTAAGAAGTCCCCAATCGCTCGGATTGAAGCTTTCCGTATCGCTCCAGATAACGCTTAAAAGAGGCGTTTTCTGGAAGAGAAAGCGACGGGTCGGTGCGCAAGAGCTCCTCCGCATCATCACGCGCTTTGATGAGCCAGTCGCGATCGCGAACGAGGTTTGCCATTTTAAAGGGCAGTGATCCCGCCTGGCGCGTTCCCAAAAACTCGCCCGGTCCTCGGATCTCCAGATCCGCTTCGGCGATCTTAAAGCCGTCCTCGGTGGATTCGAGTACCTCAAGTCTTCTTGCGGAGGCTTCGACGACGCCTGGGTGGGAGAGCAAAAAACAGCTCGAAGGATGCTCGCCACGGCCCACGCGGCCACGGAGCTGATGCAGCTGAGAGAGGCCAAAGCGCTCGGCGTGCTCGATCACCATGCAAGTGGCGTTGGGAACGTCCACGCCGACTTCAACAACGGTCGTGCTCACGAGCAACTGGGTTTCGCCGCGAGAGAACGCGCCCATGATGGCTTCTTTTTGATCCGAGGCCATCTGGCCGTGCAGCAAACCAACCTTAAACTCCGGGAAAACTTGCGTCTGAAGTCGCTCGGCTTCGTGAACGGCGTTTTTCAGGCGCTCAAATCCCTCGGCTTCGCTTTCTTCTACGAGCGGTACGATCCAGTAGGCTTGGCGGCCTTCTCGGATCTCTTGCCTGATCCATGCCACCGCTCGTGCGCGGTCTTTGGCGGTCGTGAGCACCTCGGTCTTGATGGGAGTGCGACCCGGGGGACGCTCGCGAATCGACGAAACCGCAAGATCCCCGTACGCAGTAAGCGCCAGAGTACGCGGGATCGGCGTGGCGGTGAGCACCAAGAAGTGCGGCAAGCCCGGCCGTCCGCCTCGCTCCAACGGAGGCAGAAGACCTTTATTGCGAAGCTTGCGTCTTTGCTCGACTCCAAAGCGATGCTGTTCGTCGATCAAGCATAAAGAGAGCCGCCTGAACTCGACATCATCTTCGATGAGCGCGTGAGTTCCAATCACCAGCAGAGGCTTGCCGGCTTTGAGTCGGGCCAGCAGTTCGCGTCGATCCGCTGTGCTGGTGCTTCCCGTGAGGATGGCGACAGGTAGCTTGCCGCCAAAAAGTTTAACCGCGTTCTTGTAGTGCTGCTCAACAAGGATTTCCGTGGGAGCCAGCAGCGCGGCTTGACCGCCTTCTGCCAAAACGACAGACGCGGCTAAGAAGGCCACTGCCGTTTTGCCTGAGCCTACGTCGCCTTGGATCAGCCGATTTGCGGGATGGGGCTGGGCGATGTCGCGCATGATGTCTTTGAGCGCTTCTTTCTGTCCTTTGGTGAGCTTGAAGGGCAGCATCTTCTCTAAGGCCGCAGCAGCCTCAGCGCCGCCCTCAGTCCCGAATGCCTCAGCGCGTTCCTTTTGAATCGCAAGCCTACGCTTCAAGACGATGTACTCGAACTTCAGGAATTCTTCGTACGCCAGTCGGGCGTGAAACGGGGAGGTCCCGTTCATGAGCGACTCGATCTTGCCGGAGAAATCCTCAGGCGGAAAATGAAGCGCGCGCACGGCTTCGCGAAGTCCCGGTAGGGCGTGCTTGCGTTGCAAACCCGTGGGGAGCTCATCGACCAATTCGTCCAAGTGTTTATCCAGTGCGCTCCAAATCAAGTTGCGAAGGATGCGGCTGGCGATGCCTTCGACCTCGACATAGATGGGCACTAAGCGTGAATGGTGAGCGGAGTCTCCTGTGGGAGCGGCCTCTCCGCCTGCTTCAGGCAGCTGAGCGAGCTCCGGGTGAACGATCTCGCGTTTGCCTTGGTACATCTTGACCATGCCCGTGGCCATCCAGCGCGAGCCTGGTGTAAAGCGTCGCTCCATCCCTCGTGGCACCCTGAACCACTTGAGCGACAGTGAACCGGTACCGGCGTCGTCCGTACAGCGGACTTCCATGAGCGTGCGGTTAAGCTTTCGGATCGGAATCAAATGAGAGGAGATCACGCGCAGAGGAAGCGTGGCCCGCTGGCCCTCCTGCAAAGAGGAGATCGGCGTAATTTGAGTACGGTCTTCGTAAGCGCGCGGAAAGAAAAGCAGGATATCTCGGATCGTAGGTAGTCCACGGCCTGCGAGCAAAATACCTAACTTAGGCCCAACGCCTTTTAAGAACTGAATGGGTGCATCGATTCCGCGAGCCGAAGGGGGAGCCTTACTCGTAGCGGATTTCGATGACTTGGTAGTGGATTTGTCCTTTTGGAGCATGAACGACGACCTCATCGCCGGCTGTCTTGCCGATTAGCGCGCGGGCGATGGGAGAGGTGATTCCGACTTTTCCGAGCTTGGCGTCCGCTTCGTCCACGCCCACGATCTTGTAGGTGACG
>JBGAWT010000155.1:0-9230 GCA_044227445.1 Bdellovibrionia bacterium
GAGCATCATGCTCACGACACTGGACGGACACACGCCTCGGACTCCTGTCCTCGGCGGACGTGACGAATACCCAGCATAGAAGCCCAAATCTCACTCTCCACTACGAAGGCGGGGCTGATGCTCGGACTAGGGTTGGCGATAGCGATGGCGTTGGCGGGCGGAGAGGCGCACAAGCCGATCCTCACGCTTGCCTCCGACTTCTACGTCGTTGAGGCGCCAGATCTTTACGATGCCTACCGAGATCTCAAAGACGGTGGGGAGTCGCAATCAGGTCGCAATGTCCCATTTGATGCCAAGGTTGCAGAACAGGCCGTCGCGCGCGTCAACTCGCTTTGGTCTCAGTGCGGGATTCAAATTCAGATGGGACGCGTAAAGCGTGCTCCTGTGGAGTCCGCTCAGCAGCTGGCCTCAGATGGGTCGCGCATCAAGCAGTTCGAGCGTACGTTGCTCAAGCGCCATCTGGCTTCCGAGAGGAATGGCTATGCGATCTCTAAGGTACTTGCGACCTATCAAGCGGCGGGGGAGCGTCTTGCCAAGCTTGTCTTCAACAAACGAAGCTTGGAGCAGCTTCCGCAAGGGCGTTTTCCTGTGATTGTCCTTCCGGTCGCTCAGCTGACCTCAGTGTCCACTACGCCGAGCTACACGGTTACCGAAATGTCTGAGCCAAGCATCCGGAGGGCCCTGGCTGGGAAGAGCGACTCCGAGCTTTCGATCTCTAAGTCCTACTTCGTGGTTTACGGGTACGATGCGGATGCAGCAGTAGGCAACAGTCACCAGGGTGCGATCAACGAGGCTGTGGACGGCTCTGCAGATATCTTGGGCCATGAGCTAGGTCACTTCTTAGGATTGGGGCATGCGGGCAGCAAGCAGCTCAAGAATCTCATGCACCCTAGCAGCGGCGGGAAGCGATTGAGCGCGGATCAGTGCCGAGCAGCGCGAGCTTTTCTCATGAAAAAAATTCCTGCGCCTGCTTAAGAGGCTTTAGCCGCTGCCTGCAAAATCCCGTTCCAGCTCTCCGGCTTGAGGCTTGCTCCGCCGACTAAGGCGCCGTTGATCGTGGGTTGGGAGAGTAGCGCAAGCGCGTTGTCTGGGGTAACAGATCCGCCGTACAGCAGGGGGATGTTTTCGCCTGCGGAGCGGAAGCGGTGTTTTAAGTAATTTCGGATATCCTCATGCACTTCCTCTGCCTGAGCAGGGGTGGCTGTCAGCCCTGTGCCGATCGCCCAAATTGGCTCGTACGCGATCGCAAGCCTGGCGACTTCGGTCTTATCGACTTCTTTCGGAATGCCTGCCTCGAGTTGTCGTTCCAGCACGCTCCAAGTGCGGTTCCATTCGCGTTCCTCGCGCGTTTCGCCGATGCAGAGCATGACCTCAAATCCTTGCTTCAACAGCGCCACGACCTTTTTTCCGGTCATCTCATCCGTCTCGCCAAAGAGTTGCCTTCGCTCCGAATGACCGACGAGCGCGAGTTTTACGCCGATGTCTGCGAGCATCGCTGCGGATACCTCGCCGGTAAAAGCTCCTTTGGCTTCCCAATGCACGCTCTGGGAGCCGATGTCGTAACCTGCGGGAGCAGAGGCTTTGGCAGCACTGAGGGAAACGGCTGGCGGAAAAATAGAAAGTCTCATTCCTGCGCGTGCTACTGAGGGGAGAGTCTTAAGAGTCGAGAAGAACGCCTCTGTATCCGAAGGTGAGTGATTCATCTTCCAGTTGCCTGCGATCCAGAGACCATTCACAGCCTATCGTCCTCTTCGGACAGCTTGGCTTTAGTGTCGGCCTCCGCAGCTAGTTCGTTTTGCATGGTCGTGATTTCTCGAGCGGTGAGTTTCAGCACGTCCACGCCCGGAAGTCCTTTACCTTCGAGGTACTCAAGCACAGCGCCGCCGCCAGTGGAAAGGTGATCGAATTTTTCGGCCACTCCCGATTGCTTAATAGCAGAAACCGTATCGCCACCACCGACAACCTTGATGGCATTGAGCTCAGCCACTGCGCGAGCCACCTCAAAGGTTCCACGCGCGTATTCGGATTTCTCAAACCATCCCAGAGGTCCGTTCCAGAAGATGGTACGCGCATTTTTCAAAAACGCCGTGAACCGAGCGATGGTTTTAGGACCGATGTCGAAGCTCTCCACGAGATCTTCGGCGACCAGACCTGGGATCTCACGGCGCTTGGCCTCATCTAAGATCTGGCGGGCGGCTTGCACGTCGCTGTCGCGAGGGGTCTTGGCTCCTTCGGGTAGCTCCTTGCCCATGGCGACCCAAAACGCGTGACCCATGGCTCCTCCGATGAGCAGACCGTCCAGTTTCTTGATGAGCATCTGAACGGTTTTGATCTTGTCGGTGACTTTGGAGCCGCCCAAGATAGCGTAGAAAGGTTTTGCGGGCTGATGCAGCAGAGGATCGAGGAACTTAAGCTCCTTTTCCATCAAAAAGCCCATGCCTCGAAATGGCGCCGCAAGCGGCACGCCGTACGTCGAGGCGTGCTTGCGGTGGGCGGTGCCGAAAGCGTCGTTGATGTAAATTTGGCCTAATTTAGCCAGTTTTCGCGAGAATTCGTTGTCGCACGCTTCTTCCTCCGCGTGGAAGCGAAGATTCTCAAGCATCACCACTTGGCCGTTCTTGAGATTGCGCGCCATGAGCTCGATGCCGTCGCCCACGCAATCATCCAGAAGTGTGACTTCGGTTTTGAGCAAGATCGCCAGCCTGCGTGCCACGGCTCTAAGCTATACTCCTCAGCGAACTTTCCTTCGGGCCTTCCCAAGTGAGAGGCGATCACCACACGCGCACCGCCGGCGATGGCAAACTGAATGGTCGGCAGGGCTTCGACGATCCGTGAATCGTCCACCACTCGTCGCTCGCGTGTCTCCGAATCAGGTGCCGAAAGCGGGACGTTGAGGTCCAGTCGCAAAAAGATCGTCTTTCCGGCCAACCGGAAATCGCGAAGCGTAGATATAACAGCCATGGCTCTTACAGGCCCTTCTGCGCCATCCAGCGCGTGAGGTCGAGCATGCGAGCCGAGAAACCCGATTCGTTGTCGTACCAAGAAATCACTTTGATCAAGCCACCGTCCACGACGTTCGTAAGCTCGGCGTCGATCGTGGAGCTTGCGATATTGCCGTTAAAGTCGGTGGAGACGAGCGGCTCAGTCGAGTAGCCTAAAATTCCTTTCAAGGAGCCTTCTGAGGCTGTTTTGAAAGCGGCATTGATCTCATCGCGGGTTGCGGATTTGCGCAGCACGCCGGTGAAATCCACCATCGAAACATTGGGGGTAGGGACTCGGATCGAAAGTCCGTCGATCTTACCCTTAAGATGCGGGAGCACCAGGCCCACGGCTTTAGCAGCACCGGTTGAAGTCGGGATCTGCGAGAGGGCAGCGGCGCGAGCCCGCCTTAAGTCCTTGTGCGAGAGATCCAGCAGCTGTTGATCGTTGGTGTAGCTGTGAACGGTGAGCATCGTGCCGCGGACGATTCCAAAAGAGTCGTCCAAGACTTTCGCCAGAGGCGCTAAGCAGTTGGTGGTGCACGACGCATTGGAAACCACGTCATGCTTTGAAGCGTCGTAAGCGGATTCGTTCACGCCCATGCAGATTGTGACATCAGGATCGGAGCTTGGCGCGGAGATGATGACCTTGCGTGCGCCGGCTTTCAGGTGAAGCGAAGCTTTTGCTTTTTCGGTGAACACGCCCGTGCACTCGTGCACGAAGGTGGCGCCGACGTCTTTCCAGCCCAGGGCTGTCGGGTCTTTCTCGGCGGTGAGGCGGATCTTCTGTCCACCGGCGATGAGCGTGGAGCCCTCGAGTCTGACTTCGCCTTTGAACGTTCCGTGAACCGAATCATGCTTGAGCAGGTGGGCCAGGACTTCGGGCTTAGAGAGGTCGTTGATCGCGACGATCTCGAATCCTTCGGCAGTGCCCTTTTCCAGGGCTAAGCGAGCGATTTTTACGTCCAATCCTGCCAAAGCCATTGATGGCGATGCGGGTCTTTTGAGCCATGATCCGGTGTCCTCCTGGGAGCACCGTAGACCTACACCTTGGCGCGCCGGTTTTCAACGGAGGGTATGCCATTCATTAAAAACTGTCGCGAGGACTGCTGAGGCATGCCTCAGCAGCCGCAGTAGGTTTTCTAATGAGTGGCATGCCCAGCGAGAGCGACCGAACGTACGGGGCTCAGGGCCGCGCGAATGGACTCCCATTCGGCTCGATCCAGGGTCAGGGTGGCGCCTTCGTAGCCTTGCAGCCAGGTTCCGAATTGAATGCGGGGCTGGTTGTCCTTCCAAAAGACGGCCATGTGGACGCCCATGGTTTGAAGCTCGGAACCCGTGCATTCGAAGTTTAGGTCCATGGTCGAATCAAACTTCAGGCGAGATGGGTTGGCCTCAAGGTTTTTGCAGACGGCCACGACTTTTCCTTTGGGGCTCTTAATGCGAGCGGCGAGTTTTTTGGCTCCGGGTTGAACGCCCATCTCAAAGCGATAGGTGCGACCCATATTGAAGCGGCCGGTAACCCGCGTATCTAAGCTAGATGTGGTGGGAGTGGCGGCTGGAGCATAAAGCGGGTGGAGAAAAAGAACGAGAAATACAGCGAAGGCGAATAGAGTCGCCCAAAGCAGCGTCTCGTGAGGTGCGTCGCTGGGGGGTTGAGGGACGGGACGAGGTTCGGGATGGTGTTTGGGTTTGAACATGGGATGACCCCCTTCCTGCGGGTCGTGGTGGGCGCCTCCATGGCACCCACCTGGGGCGTGACTACTTCAAGACGCGTGCCGCCAGAGGGGGGTTGATTTTCTTAGTAAAAAAGTCGGTGATTGCTCGGGTGGTGTCGGAATGCTTTCGGGTAGGTGGTTCGAAATGGCTCGATTATGACGCATGATGTCAATTTGGCAACAGATTGTTAATTAAATTAATTATTTGTAAAATATTACAATAAAATCAATGAATTATACCCAATGTAAGGGCTTTATCTGGGTGCGTTATAACGCTAAAATAAGAAGGTGAGAACCAGTTCGGGGCTAACCTTTAAACCCGTCGATTTTAAGCGGATTTTTTCGCTTGGTCTCGCATTCTTTTCGGCATGCGCACCCCAACTCATTGGCAGTGGTCAGTTCGGCATTGCTGGGCTTTCGATTAGCGTGAGCTTTGGGGCCGTGCCTGGCGGGTATTACTCTGACAGCGATACTGCGCCTCGCACCATTACCTTTTCGCACAATGGGACGAGCGCCCTTTGTTCGCATGACGGGGGCGCCACTTATGGGTCCTGCGACTCGGCTAACACCCTCGTTTTTACGGTGGCTGATTACACGGGTTCGAAGGTTCTTAAGATCAAGGTTTCTAAGACCGGCTACGCTAATGCGATCTACACCATCACTCTGCCTACGGACATCGCAGGCCTGACCTTCTCGACTTGCCAATCCACGGTTTCGGCCAACGAGGACTTTACGACGTTCAAGGCGCGCATCAATGCCGTAGGCAAAGTGGTTTGCATTAATTCGGGCGTCACGGTCACTAACTCTGGCGCCGAAACCAACATCATCATCGGAACCGGCGGCCAGAACTTCAACAACGTCAAAATCATTGGCCTGGGAACGGGGGCTAGTCGCGGAGGGTTTTCGTCTGGTGCTACCGGTGCTGGTAGCTCAGGCATCATCATCGACAATGATGCGACAGGAACCGTGCTCTCTAACCTGCTTTTTTCGAAAACAGCTGATGCCCCCAGCGAACCTGCGATCGGAATCGAAGGCGCGGGGACGATGATTGTTCGCGGGGTGAGCTGTACTGCCTCCAATACTAATACTGCGGCCACATGGGGCACCTGCCTGGGAACCGTTAATTTCGGCGGTACTTCGCTGAACGTGGCGTATTCGGATTTCACGATGAGTGGAACGAATAGTGACGGGGTGGTGGTTCAGGGTACGGGCGTCGTCATGGACCACGTCACGATCACCAAGACGGGCACGGGCTCGGGCAAGGCGCTTTACGTAAACGACATTTTAACGATTACGAATTCAACTATCACCAGTACGAACTGCAATGGGGGCTCAGCGGGAGCCTTGATGCTGGGTGTGGGCGGATCTCTAGGAACTTCAGGATCGCCTGCAACAAATCTTTCGATCACGTCTTCGGGTACGACTTGTCACGCGATTTATAATGGGCAAGGCGAGTTGTTCCTGAATTCAAGCACGGTGACTTCCACGGGTATGAACGCGGGTAATTCGGCCATCCACTTTGATACGATCACGAGCGCTACGACTCAGACGATTTCCAACAGCATCATCATTACGAATCGAAACGGCATCTCCCTCGTGACAAACGGCGTGATCAGGCACCTTCAACTCGATAACGTGACCTTCAAGCATACGGCGTCGGGCGGCGACGGTTATGCCATGGTCCTAGGCGGTGGAGCACCCTTCTATGCGGTCGATTCAGTGAGCAACGGCAATGCGTTTTGCAACATGGGTACGGCTACCCCGTGGTTCACGGGTACTGCGGGCGCCCCTGAGTACGGCGGTATTTTTGGCGGCAACACTCCGGATGCCTCTGGTAACTTCGTTGTAGCGAGCCAGTACAACTCTGGTGTCATCTACAACTGCCCTTAGCAAAAAACTTGATGCCGCGGTGGCAACGCGTCCGTTCTTTTCTTAACAGTTATTAAAATATTAAATAGTTTCAATGTATTAAGTCGCCTTTCATTTCTTTATGTGCCCTGCATTAAGCGCTAAAATAGAAGGGTGGAGACTTTACAGGGGTCAATCTGCAGCTTGGGCACTCTAGTGCGGCTTTGCTCGCTGGGCCTGCTGTTGCTCGCGGGTTGCTCGCCTCAGCTTATTGGAAGCAGCAACCGTGGCCTGGGCATCGCTGGGCTTTCGATCAGTGTGACCTATGGAGCCAATCCAGGTGGTTACTACTCCGACAGCGTTACAGAGACCGGACCTCGCACGATCACTTTTTCGCACAATGGAACGAGCGTTTTGTGCTCGCACGACGGGGGTACGACTTACGCCGCTTGCGACTCCGCCAACACTCTGATTTTTACGGTTGCCGACTACACGGGTTCCAAAGTCCTCAAAATCAAGGCATCCAAATCGGGTTACGCTGATGCAGTTTATACGATCACTTTGCCAACAGATTTGCCGGGAATAACTTTCTCTACTTGCAGCGTGACGCTAGGAAGCAGCGACTTTCCGACATTTATCGCCGCAGCCGCTTTTGCTAACAACCGTGTCGTGTGTGTGAGCGCAAGCGCCGCGATTACCAATATCGGCGCTAACGAAGCCAATATCAGCCCGGGTGCTTTTACCAACGTACAGATCATCGGATTGGGCACCGGTGCGACCAGGCCCACCTTTACGCGCAATACGGGCGCCGGAAATGACGCCGTATTCCACAGTACCGCGAGCGGATTTGTGATCTCCAATGTGATCATCGTAAAAACAGCTAACGGCACGACTCAGCCTGCTATCATGAACGACGGTAACGGGTCGATGAAGGTCAGCGGCGTGAGCTGCACTTCGTCGAGCGTAAACGCGGGTGCGACGGTATGGGGTCAATGCTTAGGCATTGCGAACTTCGGCACCATGACGACCAACGTAAGTTATTCGGATTTTACGTCTGCCTCAATTCGACCGAAGATGTCATTTCCATCGCCGGTGCCGCGGGAAGTGTCCATAACTTTGACCACGTGACCGTCACTAAGTCCGGAGGTAATACCGGTGATCCCGTTTGGATGAATGGCGGCACCATGAATATGACCAATTCTACGCTCACTCACAGGGTGTGTCAGTGGCGGTGGCTCCGCTGCATACGACCAAGGTGGCGGCGGAAACTCAGGCTCAGTGGGTACTCCCATGAGCAATAATATTTTTACGTCTTCCGGTTCGGATTGTTGGGCTTTGCACATCGCAATGGATCGAGTCAGACTTACATGACCTCTTCCACTTTCACTTCCACAGGATTGGGTGGAGCCGCGCAACTGGCCGTAGTTGATGGAACGTTGGACGTCGCGCAAACCGCGCAGCTTTCGAATTCCATTATCGTCAGCGATAAATATGGTCTGGACGTATCCACAAATGGAACGGCCCCGCACTTGCTTATTGACAACAATACCTTCAAGCACTCCAATTCAGGCACCAGTGCCGAAGTAGTGTGGGTAAGTGGGGGCGCACCAAAGATGGCCATCGACTCCACGCTCAATGGAAACGCGTTTTGCAACCAAGGCGCTGTCGCGACCTTCACGGGTATTTTCAATGGCGTGCCGGATGCCGCGGGTTCTTTCGTCACCGCCAGCCAGTACAACGCTGGCGTCATCTACTCCTGCCCTTAAGGCAGGATCACGAGCTCTCTGAGCGAACTGGCTTTTTCCCAAAGTCGTTGAACGATCGCAGCCGAAGGGATGCCATTGGCTGCGTCTCCAAGGCCCGCCACGCGGCTTGAGATCGTCGAGGCGGACCAGCACAGCGTAGCAGGGTCAGTGACCTTCTGGGCCTTGAGTTCGGACTTCACCGCTTCCCAGGTCTGATCCAGGCTGTTGAAGTAAGGCGGCAACAGATCCACTGAGAGGCGCGTGTCGTCTTTGACGACGATCGGAGAGGTGATCGCATCACCAAACTCGATGGCCAGATCGAAGATATCTCCCAGCCAATAGAGCCGATACCAAAGGCCGTTGAGGTACTCCTGCTTGGCAAAGGGCTCGTCTTTGTACTTGAGGATCATCTTTCCGACTTTGACGGCGTCGCCCAAGTTTTGATCATGAAATTCTTGTAAGGCTTTGGCCAGCTGCCGCATCGCTTGACGGGTAAGGGCCATGAGCTGGGAGTTGAGTAGTAAGTCTTCTTCGGTGGCGATGTCGGTAGCTTCGATCTCGGTGCCGATTTGCTCGATCGTGGAGTACAGCGCGGGCGCTGTGGTGAGCGGATCTCTGAGTTCCTTGGGAAGGTTGCGCTCCAGCTCCTCGATCAGGTCAATCGCCTCGCCAAGTCCAACGAACTGCAGGCGGTCGATGTCGCGCGTGAGCCAACGTTTTTGATCGGTGGCGGTTCCCATCTTGGCAAACGTGTAGGGCCTCAGTGGCTGAGCCCCAACCTGAAGCATTCCCAACTGGCCGTTAACGAGCTTGAGGTAATCCCCTAGGGCCGTATTGAGCGTGGCGTGCCGGGCAGTGTCCTCGCCTTGAATGGCATTAAACCGATCGGTGCAAACTCCTTGGATCGCAGCGAGTGGGAAGAAGTAGGTGAGCGCGTCGAG
>JBGAWT010000156.1:0-8069 GCA_044227445.1 Bdellovibrionia bacterium
GATCCTCCAACGCGCGGACATCCACGGACGAGAAAATCCCCAGGCGAGACAGCCTCACGCGGCTTTCTTGCAGCGCATGCGCCTCGAGGATGTCGCCTTCCTTGAACTCAAGCTCGCGCCTCACGACGTCTTCGCTCGTGCGCGAAAGCCCCTCGACCGAGATCTCGCTCACCCTAAACTGCGGGCCTTCGACGACCTTTAGATTGATCTCAGCCTCTCGGTCGTCCTCGCTATAAGTCACAAGCTCGGCCGTCCCCTCGTTGGAGATATGCACGTCCAGATATCCTTTGTCTCGGTAGGCGAGCTTGAGTGCATCCAGGCCCTCAGTAAGAGCAAAGAGGTTGAGCGGCTCTCCTTCGTGCGTGCGAATCAGCTCCCTGAGCTGCACGGGCGAAAACACCGTCACGCTATCGGCTCGAATCGCTTTAACTCGCGTCTGGTCGCCTTCGGCGAGGTAGATCTGAACGATGGCTCGGGAGCCTTGCGGCTTGGGCTTAGGCTGCGGAGGAAACGAGATGTTTACGGTGAACAAACGGGCAGAAAGATAGCCCTGGCTCTTGATCCATTCGATCACGCCCTGAGCCGCAGCCTCTACGTCTTTGCGCACGAAAGCCCCGCTCTGAACAGGGGCAGAGGCTTTTTCGAAAAAATGATCCCGCAGAATGTCGGGGCTAAAGACCGTGTTCCCTTCAAAGCGAACTTCCTGAAGGATCACCTTTGGGCCTTCGGTGATGTCGTAGGTGACGTGCCGCTCCCTGCGGTGAGGCTGGTCGTAGGTGTAGGTCTGAACCTTGATTTGGTCGTAGCCTTGCGTTCGGTACGCATCTTCGATCTTGGTCTGGATCGCTTCGACGTAATCCCTTCCTAAGCCTACCGCGCGCTGCTCAGCGACTAGGTCCGCCAAAATCGTCTTGGGTAAAACATTGTTGCCCCTAAAACCAAACGAGACGCGATCCCCCAGCTCGACTTTCACCGTTACGTCCACCCACCTCGCGGCGGGCGCGCGAAGCTCTTCGGACACGGAGCTCTCAGCTACCCCAAGAACCTCGGGGTCCGCGACTCGGTAACCTACGAACTCCCGCTCCGAGAGCTTCTCGTTTAAGCCTCGAATGAATTGCGCCAAGTGCTCTTGGTCATACACTTCGCCCGGAAGCGGTTTGGCGTCGGACAAAACACGCTGCTGGAAATACTTCCACTCCAGTTCTAAATCTGGACGTTCCGGACCCACTCGTTGCCAAGTGAGGGTACGCAAGCGCGTTGGAGTCCCCTCATCGATCTCAAAGACCAGAGCGGTCTCATGGCCGCCCTTTTCTTGGCGCTTGCTCACCAAGCGGCTATTGATCTTGGTGAGCTCATAGCCGCGCGTTTTGTAATACCCTTGGATATTTTGAGCGCTGCGAACGATTCGGGAGCGGTCCACCAGATCGCCCACGGCGACCTCAAGCAACGGCTCGAGCTCGCGCACGGCAAACTTAGAGACGCCCGAAAACTCGACGCGCTCGACCCGAATCTTAGGCTCTTGCGCCTGGGCGAGAGGGACGGCGATCCAAAGCAGGAGGAGCGACGCAAGCTGCCTCACTTGGACCTCCATTTGAATTTCACGTCAAAGCCCAAGCTGTTTTGAAACTGCTGCAGGTCGGGGATATCACGATTGGTGAATACGCCGATAATCGACACGGAAGGGGTCACTTCGGCTTCGGCGTTAAAGCCGCGCTCCGTATTGCTTCCGACGCCCACGGTGCTTCCGACCGAGACGTTCACAGGAGTATTGAGAACTTCGAATTGTTTCTTGAGAACGACCTTAGGCGAAGCGCCCGTATCCAGCTGGCTGTTAGGTCTGAACACGCTTTGTCCCTGCTGCGTGTTGATCGATTCGTCGAGCTGCAGAGCGAAGCCCGAGCGCTTTTCCAAGTCACGATTGAAATCCAGCGAATTGAGCAGCAGCGAGAAGGCCTCGCTCTTTTCCACGGCGCTTCGATCCGCGGCATTGAGCCGACGCGCGTCGCTGTTGGTGAAGCCAAGCGCGATCAGATTGAGGATCTCGGGCTCGGGCATCGCGGGAGTGGATGAGAGCTCCACTTTGTACTGATCGAGCCTTCCGGAGGAGTACAGCTTGATTTGCGTTCCGTTGATGTCCGTCGATGCGTTCACGTTGAACGAAGGATTGAACACCGTCGGGCTGTCAAAAGCGACGTTTCCTGTTTGAATCTTGAAGCTTCGCTCTTTGAACAGGATTTTCCCTTCGGCCACTTCGACCGTGCCCACGATGCGCGGCGTATTGATCGTATTGACGATCATCACATCGCCCTTGAGCTCCGCATCGAAAAGATCGTTCTTCACGAGCATTCCGCCGTTAGCCACGGCTCCGATGCGCAGATTGAAAAGCGAAGCGCCCTTATCGCGCCTGACCTTGGAGGTCGGGGCGTAAGGAGTGGTCTTTACGGACATCGAAGACGAGCGCTTGGAGAAAAGCGGCTCGCGAATGATCCCGGCGTCGGCGGTCATTTTTCCCTCAATCAAATAGGGAAGCTCTGAGCCTTTGACCGCCGCTGATCCCGTGATCCGCAACGATTGAAACGGGAAGATCTTGAGCTTGGTTCGGTTTGCTAGAAGCCTCAGCTTGAGCTCCGGAACGCGATCGGTGAACAGCTCCGCCGTCCCGTCTAAGCTGAGCTTTCCGCCCCCCAAGCTGCTTTCGATGCGATTTGCGGTGATCAGGCCATTCTTGATCGAGAAACCCCCGTTGATGTTCTCGATGGGGTTGTCGAGCGAGCTAAGCTTCAGCCCCCCGCCGTCCACCGAAACACGCCCAAAGAACTTGGGCTCAGAGACGCTGCCTTCGAGCTCCAGGTCCAGCTTAGCCTCTCCTGTGGCCTGACTGATCGCTGAGGTGAAGAAGGTGAGAATCCCGAGATCCACCCCCCCGCTCAACCTTCCATCGAGCACTCCGTGCGTACCTTGGGCTCGAAGCGTGGCGCGCGAACTCCCTCCCAGCAAGGCGATGTCATCGGTCTTGAAGCTCCCGTCTTTGGCTTCCCATTTGACGGGCTTTTCGAGCGTAAATCTCAGGTCAGCTTTCTGAAGCAGATACTGGTCAATACTCAAAGACCCGCTTGCGCGTGCGAGATCGCCCGAGGGGATCTTCAGCGAGACGTTGCCAGAGAACAAGCCCGACAAGGAGCTCTCTTTGAGAAGCTCGGGGTTGATCAACAGGAGCATCGGCGAAAAATCCAACTGCGTCGCCTTGGCGTCCAAGGAGACCGTGTCGACGTTCTTAGCTAAGGAGCCCCAGAACTTGAGTTTTCCCTGCCCCGCAAACAAGCTGCCATCGACATCCCATTTGCCGTCGCGGCTTGAGATCTTCAGCGTGCTCGGCGGAAAGGCTACGCCTCGCACCGACAGATTGTCCGATGCGATGTCCGTTGAGGATTCAAATCGATCCAAGGGACCAGAGCCACGGCTGGCAATCCCCAGGTCACCGCGAAAGGGGACATCGAGCTCTGAGATGTGATCGAAGTCCTGAAGCATCAGCCCATTGGATTTGAACGCCCAATCCAGCTTGCGCTTACCCTCGTCAAACTGAATGCCGCCCGTGACGACCCCTTCTTTTTTCTGAATCTCGGCGTTTCGAAGGTAATAGACGCCCTTGTCGTAACCACCATCGAACAAGACAGACTTGGCCGTCTCGCCCATGTACTCCCAACCCGAACCGCGGATCTTGGCTGCTACGATCAGCTGTGCGGTCTTGAGTCCACCTTGCACGGTGGCCGTTGCGGTGAGGGGACCGTTGAGCAGGCGCGGAAACCAACTAATGTCCTTAACGAGGAAGTCAAAGACTGAGGTCAGGTCGCGGGTGTTGGCCTTAGGCGCGGTAATCTTAAGATCGATCTTCTCCGTCTTTCCGACTTCGATCTGCCCATTGGTCTCCAACCGACTGGTGCCGACCTTGGAAACCAAATTCTTGAAGATCAAGACATTGGGGTCATCATCCCAGATCACTTGCCCAGTGACCTCGCCCAGATTGAGTTTGAGATAGGAGGTGTTCTTTAAGTCGGCATCGAAATCCACGAACGTACGTTTTACGGGTCCGTGGATATGAGCCCATACTTCGCCCTCACCACGGATCGTTTGCTCCGCTAGCTCACCGATATCAACGAGCGACGTGCGGCCCCCCGCCTCGAAGTCAAAGCCCTTCTTGAAATCGACAATCCCGTTGGCCGTGAAGTGACTGTGCGCGAGATTGGCTGCGACGTCCTCAAGATGCACGCCCACCGTATCGATTCGAACTGGGCCTTCGAGCCGAATCTTGGGGACGTAAAGAATCTTCATGAGCGGCCGCTTCACGCCGAGCTTCTGGTTATCGAGCTGAAAGTTCTCCACGTCTAAAGCCAAAGCTAGGTTGGCATTGAACTTTCGCGTCTTGGTGGGAAGCGAGATCGATGCCTTGACCTCACCCGTCGCTCGCAACATGAGGGGATAGATATCCTTGAGCGCCACCGCGGCCATCCAATGCAGGTGGGCGCGGTTGAGCTTGACGATGGCCTCAACGGGCTTTTCTTGATCCAAGTCGAAATCTACCGCGCCGATCTCGACCTTTCCTCCATGCGCCGGTCCGAGAGGCGGCAGGCGCTCTTGCTCTTGGCTCGAGATGATAGCCTTCTTGATCCTGATCTTCCCGCCTCCGGGTCCAGCACTAAAACCGCCCGCTAGCTCCACTTCGTCGGCGAACCACTCCCGAAAGCGTGCGTTCTTCACGGTGGCCTTGCCATCGATCTCAGCTGTTTGGCTCAGCCGCGAGAGCTCGCCCTTAAGATGCGCATCGAGCTTAGCCGAACCATCGGCCTGAAAGCGGCTTGGCGGCACGCCCAAGGTACTCAGCAGATCCGACACCGATCCCTCGCCCTTGAGCGAGAGGTCCGCGAGCAATACAGGCTTGGTCTCAAGCAGATTTCCGGTGATGCGTCCCTCAGTGGAGAGCTTGATGCCCGGACTAGAGACGCTGAGCTGCTGCACCTGCAGGCCTGCTGCATTGATTCGAATGGATGCCGAAAGTTGCTCGACGTTCGCAGGAAGAGGCAGGCCCTCAAGCAAGTTGCCCGTGATGTCGCTCACGTCAAAGTAGGCCTCATAACCGGGGCCAGAACCGGAGAGCCACTGAGCCGCGTGGAAGCGTCTGGCGTAGGCGCCGACTTGAATCTTCTTTTTCGGGAAATCGAATTTCAGCCGAGTGTCCTCAACCGAGAAACTATCGACTCGCACTTCCAGAAGATCTTCCCAACGGATATCAAGCTTGCTCTTGCGCTTCTTGGGAGACTCCATCTCCGTCGTGTCCAATGCGACGAAGACCTCGCCGCGGCTGACGACGACTTCGTTGACGCGAACTTTTCCGGTGAACATCTGAAAAGGCCGAAACCTTAGCTCCAGGCTCTCGGCCGTAAGCGAGCTGCCCGGAGGAAGCCCCAAGAAGTTCTTCTTCTGAACTTTGACCTGCGGTTTGACGAGGGAGATGCCGGGAGGAAAAAGCTGGATCGAAAATTCCTGGAAGTCGGCGTCGATGCCTGAATTTTTTGGAAGGTATTGCGAGGCAAAAGACTTAACAGCGCGAGCGAAGCTTCGGCTCTGAATGAAAGCGAGAGTTCCCCCGATCAGCGTGCTGATCACGATCAAGAAGATGAGGAACGGGCTAAGCTTTCGAGTCTTCACCCATCAACCCGAAGCTCTGCGAATCCTCTCCAGGCGCTCCCTGGCGTCGCGATAAAGGGAATCAGCCTCGTCCGTCTTGGCGTACCAAGAGACCGCACCAGCTAGATTGCCTTGGGCCTCAGCAGCGCGGCCCATGAGATAAAAAAGCTCCGTCTTGGCTTCGGCTGAGACCTCCGAGTCCCTGAGAATCGGTTGGATCGCCGCACCCGCTTCGTAGGGTCGGCCCAAGAGCACAAGCGCCAGAGCCCTGAGGGCGGCTACGCTGAGCCGCTCGCCACCGGACTCCTCGAGCATGAACAGCTTTCGCTCTGCCGCATCCCATTGCTTGAGCGCGGAGGCATAGAGATCCATCTCGAAAAAACCGACGCCCAAATCGATGCGATCTTGAACGGAGGAGGGTGCCCCATCCTCAAGCGCGCGCTCAAGCTCCGCTTCGAAAAGCTGAAGCGCTTGCTCGTCTTCGAACAACGAGAGCTTGTGCAGCCCCAGGCTCAGATCCTGATCCAGCCTTCGAATCACTTCGTTGGCGTCGATCCAGGAGCTGCCCGCAGGGCTTTGAAAAAGGCTCGGCTGCCTTCGGCGAGGAGCATCCGGGCTCTCACCTAGAATCTGCTGAAGCTCTTGGTCATGGATTTCCTTAAGCCGCGTTCGCGCCGAATGATGCTGGGGATGTGAGATCAAAACCGAATGAAGGATCTTCTTGGCCTCCTCCACGAGGCCTTCGCGATGCAAGATCTCCGCGCTGTGAACTCTTTCTTCCGGTGATTCTTGACGTGCGATCTCGCCACTCGCTGCGATCTGGACACCGACGTCCTCGCGCAACAAATCATCGCCCAAGTCTGGTTGTGTTCGATCAGAAACCATAGAATCCTCCATCCTTAATATTTTACTTGATGGAGAGTTTTATGCGACCGGGTCTAGTGAGACCTGGGCAAAAAATCCTCGAGAAACCGAGTGTCGTACTCGCCGCTCTGGAAGGCCTCGTCCGAAAGAATTCGCTTATGAAAAGCGACGTTGGTCTTAATCCCCTCGACGATAAATTCGTCAAGCGCTTGACGCATCTTGGCGATCGCCTCTTCGCGCGTCGGGGAATGCACAATCAGTTTGGCAATCATGGGAGTCGTAAAATGGGACAACGCGGTACTGATCATAAACAAACGACTCGATTCTGACGCCTAATCCTCCAGGAACATGAAGCGCGGTGATCGTTCCGGGTGAGGGGGTAAATTTTTCCGGGTCCTCGGCGTTGATGCGGCACTCGATGGCGTGGCTTTGGATCTTGATGTCGCTTTGCTTAATCGAGAGCTTGTGCCCTGCAGCCGACCAGATCTGTTCTTTGATCAGATCGACACCCGTAACCATCTCCGTCACGGGATGCTCGACCTGAATGCGAGTGTTCATCTCCATGAAGTAAAATTTGCGATCCCTGCGATCGACGAGGAACTCAACGGTTCCCACGTTCTCATAGTTCACGGCCTTGCAAAGCTTCAGTGCAGCGGCGCTCATCTCTTCGCGAAGGCGCTCATCGAGCACAGTGCTCGGCGACTCCTCGAGAAGCTTTTGATGCCTGCGTTGGATCGTGCAATCGCGCTCGCCCAAAGAAATGCGATTGCCGTAGCGATCGCAGAGCACTTGAATCTCCACGTGCCTGGGGCTTTCGCAGTATTTCTCGATGTACATCGAAGGGTCGCCAAAAGCTGCCTGAGCCTCTGAGCGGGCTTTCTCAAAATGAGTCCGAATGCCCTCTTCGTTCCAAACGACGTGAATTCCGCGACCGCCGCCGCCGGCGGCAGCTTTGAGGATCACCGGATAACCAATGCGCTTGGCTTCCTTAACCGCTTCCTCGACATTGGGAACCGACCCCAGAGTTCCAGGAAGCAGCGGTACACCCGCGTCCCGCGCGATCTGGCGGGCTCGGGTTTTTTCACCCATGGCTTCGATGTTCTCAGGTGTCGGACCGATGAAACGAATTCCGCATTCGCGGCACAGGCGCGCAAACTCAGCGTTCTCGGACAAAAATCCGTAGCCTGGGTGAATCGCGTCAGCACCCGAGATCTCAGCGGCGCTCAGGAGGCTGGCGATGTTGAGATAGCTTAATTTGGATTGCGGAGGCCCGATACAAACCGCTTCGTCAGCAAGCTTGACGTGAAGCGAGTGCTCATCGGCCGTGGAGTAAACAGCCACGGTCGAAATTCCAAGTTCCTTGCACGCACGGATGACTCGCAGTGCGATTTCACCGCGGTTCGCGATCAGGACCTTCTTGAAAAGACGCACTTCCATAGCTGGGCGCTCGGATTTCGTGGAGCGCTTACTAAGCTTCGAGGATGAAGAGGGGCTCGCCGAATTCAACCGGTTGTCCATTTTCC
>JBGAWT010000157.1:0-8291 GCA_044227445.1 Bdellovibrionia bacterium
CCAGAACCTTTGTTTTGCGTTTTTCGGCGGGTATTTTCTCGGTCAGCGCGATGAGCTTAGCCGTCAGTTTTTCGTATTTGGCGCGGCAGTCTTCACGCGGAGTTCGCTTGGAGATGACCGGGCCGAGCCAGAGTTTAATGAAGATGAGTTGCGAGAGGGGGAGTCCTGCGCCGGGCGGTTGAAGCTTGGGCGCGCTTGCGTCCTGAACTTGATTCATAGTACGATCGTAATATGAATCGAGAAGAAGCGTCAAACAGGAAGTTCGAAACCTTGGATTTAGAAATTCGTGTGCCGGTTTCGTACTGCCTTGAGAAAAACGAGCAGTCCAACCGAGCCCTCCTCGTGCTCCACGGGTTTTCGGACAATGGGCGTGCCGCCCGAAAGCGCCTGCTCGGAATGGATTCTGTGCCTGGGTTCAGCGTTTTTGTCCCCAACGGGATCTACCCTTCGCCAGTCAAAGTCGGAGACGAGTACAAAGAGGCTTACGCCTGGTACTTTCGGGATCCGCGAACGGGTACGCAATTAGTCGCCCCTGAGACTGCGGCCGATTCGCTCTGGCGCCTCATCGAGCGCCTGAAGCTCTCCAAAAAGCTTTGGACGATTCTTGGGTTTTCGCAGGGCGGATTTTTCGCGCCCTATTTGGTGCGCCACGGCTTGAACGCCAAAACGATCATCGCGGTTGGCTCCGCCTATCGACCTGAGGCATACGAAGGCCTGTCTCCGGTCAAGGTTCACGCTATTCACGGCGAGCAGGATGAGGATGTGCCGTTTGAAGTGGCAAGAAAGTCGTTTGATGGCATTTACGACAAAGGCTACGGGGACTCGTTTACTGCGCTTCCCGGCGTAGGCCATCGCTTGGATGATTCCGGGCGCGCGATCATTCGTCGGTTGTTAGCCGAGGAGGCAAGTGGATGAGCCTTCGCGAGCAGCAAAAAGTGGAATCGCGAAAACGGATTCTTCAGTCCGCAGCGCGTTTGTTTCGAAAGCACGGATTTGCCGCCACCGGGATCGATGCCGTGATGGAAGGGGCGGGCTTAACTGCGGGCGCGTTCTACGCTCACTTCAAATCCAAGAATGACCTGCTCGGCGCGAGCATGCAGGAATCGTTTGGGCAGGCGTGGGAGACGCTCACACGCGGAGTCTCAGGCAGCCCCAAGGAGATGCGGCATCAGATTCTGGCGCGCTATCTCTCCACCGCTCATCGAGATCAACCCGAAAAGGGCTGTCCGCTCGTCGGCATTGCCGCTGAGCTTGGGAGAAATGCCAAGCATACGGCTAAGTACACGACTCAATATCTCGAGAGGCTCGTCGGGCGGCTTGAGGGAGTGGGGCTATCACGGCAACAAGCGCTGGCGGAGATCTCTAAAGCCGTGGGGGCGCTTTTGCTCTCGCGTCTCGTGGCAGGCGAGGGGTTGAGTGACGAGGTCCTCAAGGCTGCGCGGGGGTGATCAAGGAGTGCCTCTTTTTAGTGTCCAGCTTTGCCACGAGTGACGCTAGAAGACATTATCTGCCTTAAAGGCCGTCTGGCGGTGGCGCGTTATTGTACTGGATGCCGTAAGACACTCTGATCGAAAAGACCAGAGATAGGCGCTGCAGCCGAAAGCGCGCCGTTGATCTGGGGAGGCATTCAGATCCACCACATTCGGAAGGAGCTCTAATGAGCTGGTATTGAATGTCTTGGTCCAATCCCTAGAAACTTCCGAAAAACCTCACAAAATGCTGACGAGTTGGCGCTCTGCACCCGTGTCTTGGATTTGGAGACGGTATCCGCCTGGCGCCCAAACGAGATCTGCCTCCGATAATGATGTCGTACTTCGCGCCGACGTTCGTATTTAGGCAAGCAAGTGTATCTGCAAAGTGTTGGCCTGGATGTTCTTGCCCCAGATAGGCGCTCAGGGCCTTGTATAAAACGCGCTCGTAGCGCAGCCCCAGGTCCCAGTTCTTTGCGGTGTCTGCTCCGTTTGCAGAAGCTCCCAGGTAGTGGCCGCCCAGCTTGAAGGTGTTGCCGCTAAAAGCATAACTCGTCAGGTCCTTGAAGTTATAGCTCTGGGCATTGGAGTTGCCGGCCGAAATCACGACTCCTGCTTCGCCTTCGGTTGTAAAAACGGGATCGTCCGCCCTGGCTGACATGCTCCAGCAAAGGGTGACGAAGAGCAGCGAAGTCGCCTGAGCGACGAATCGTGTCGTTTTCATGAGGCACGAAGATGCAAGAAGGGAGCCGAAAGGGATTCGGCTTCCGCTCTCGGCGCTACCCGCGCCTCGGCTGCAGCCCGGGCTCAGCGCCCACCCGCTAAAGCGGTGCCCTCGTTCTGCGACTTTCGAATCCCGGTGTTGGAAGGGAAAAAAGAAAATGACGACAACTTTCGTTGCTAGGGTTGGATTCTCTATGCTGCTTGGGGCTGGATCCGTCGGGACTTATGTCTTTTGCCATACCGTGAAAAAGGAAACGCTATTGCTAGTTTCTCAAAGGGTGCATCGACATCGCGAGCTACAGGAGTTTACACAAAAACTCATTGAAAAAAAACCGTCATCATAAACTGATTTCATTAGCCGCAGTCTTAATGGTCTGTAAGAACACCTTTAGTGTTCCCATCATAGTAAATGGGACACTCGGCCCGACAAACACTCCATGACTTCAATGCTCACATTTGACGGGTCGCAGATGTAAAAGTGCCTATACTTTTCTCCCGATTGTAGAAATTCGCTGAACCCTTCTTAGAAGCAGTTCAGTCGACGTTCCGATGGAGCCAGATGATTAATTTTCACGGCTCGATTCTACTTCGACTCAAGAGTGATGCAATCTAGCGACGGATGAAAAAAGCGCAGTTGCCCGTGTGGGTCACCGAATGCAGAGATGGAGTCATACTCAGTCTTCACATTCAGCCCAAAGCCTCGTGTTCAGAAATCGTAGGCGAGTATGGAGAGGGTGAGTCGGTCCACCTCAAGCTTCGAGTTGCCCCAACGCCGGTAGATGGTGCTGCCAATGAGGAGTTACTTCGCTTTTTGAAAAAGACGCTTCGCATACCGGCTTCGCGGATTCACATTCTCAGAGGAGAAACGTCGAAATCCAAAGACATGCTTATCCAAGGATGTTCCGCCTGGGCAATTGTCCCAAAACTGAGCCATTCAAAGTAGAAATCCGCAATACCCCGCTCGAGCGTTCTTAATGTTCGGAAACGCGTACAAAGTGGCAGTACACAAACATTTGATCTGACTCCCAGGGCGTACGGTGTGACTCCATCTCAAAACGCTTGAGCTCAAAACTATCCCCAAAAAACTTGGCAAGCGATACTGCATCGTATCGAACGATATCGAGGCCGCTACAGCGCTCTGGGCCATTGGGTGCAAAAGTTGCCACTATAAAGTGGCCGCCGGCCCTGAGAGCCCTCTTCAAAGCCCGTTTATAGGCCGCGCGATCAGAGTCACTCGTCAGGAAATGAAAAACAGCGCGATCATGCCATAAGGAAAATGGCCGAGCAGGCGAAAAGGTCCTTACATCCCCTTCAATCCACTCGACGCTTTGAGCCCGATCCCCAAGGCGTCTTTTTGCCATCTGTAAGGCTAAAGATGAAATGTCCAAAACGGAAATATTGAAAAAACCGCGGGCTAACAAATGATCGACTAGGGTCGAAGCCCCACCACCGACATCGACAATTGGTTCGGCTTTATTAACTCCTGTCGCTTCAATGAGGCCGAGAGAGCGCGAGGGCTGAGGCTGGTACCAACTTACCTCGTTCTCGGTATTCTCGGTGTAGACTGTTTCCCAATGCTTCTTTGAATCTTCCACTACTGAGATCTCCATCTTTAATTACCTCGGACTCATCGTGGCAGCCGTGCCAATCCGTTCGCTCAATTGTTGCGCGATCTTTAAGCCTTCCTCAAGTGTGGGAGCCACCGTCACACGAACCCCGTTTCTCGAAATGGTGCCACGCTTACTGTCCCGAATTTTGAACCGATACTTTCTTGAGACGACAACGGGCTTCATCTTAAGGCGCTCAAGAGACTCAATGGCGAAATCGATTCGGGCGTTGTCTTCCTCTGCTAGCGGGTAAGTCTCACGCACCCAAATGAGCACCACTTTCATTTTCAAATCAGGGAACTCCGTCCACATTTGAATCGCTCGCGAAAGGGCTGCAAAGCCGAGGGGGCTTGAAAGGCGGATCAGGTGAACGCCTCGCGGCATCGGAGGTAATTTGATCTTGTCCTCTTCATCGGTGCTCAAGACTCCCACTTCTTCAAGCCGACGGGTGAGATATTTTAAAAACATTATCGCGAGGACACTTAAGCTCAGCCACAAGACCATTCGCAGATAGAGGCTAAGGTCGAATTTCATCTTTAGGAACGTAGCGGATGAGGTCGCATAAATAAATATAAATGCGACATGATGTATTAACACTTTATCGCAATTATAATTGAAGCAAATACCGGTAACTTTCGGGCTTTCAGGTTGGATAAAATTAAACCCAAGACGACACTTGGTTTCAATATGTTAAGCTTGATTCTGACTTCAGGCTTTCTAGGAGAGCTTAGATCGACTGCTTTCTGGGGCACACTTTGCACAGTACCCATAAAAAACAACGGATAGATTGGCTTTAGAAAACCCACGAACATCTTTTAGGGTGTTTTCTATTTTTTGAAACAAAGCTTCGTTGCCTCGATTTGCCTTCCCGCAGGCTTTGCAGATGTAAAAATGATGAACCTTTCGATCCAAAATATACTGATAACGCTTGCCTACGTTGGGGAGATTGAGCTCCTGAATGATGTCCAGCTTTTGTAGCGTTTCGAGATTTCGATACACGCTGGAGCGATCGACGCCTTTGAGCTGCTTGTCCAAGAACTCTTGAACTTCCTGCATGGAAATCTGCCGAGTCTTGTTGTCTAAGATAAACTGAAGGAGAAACCTTCTTGCGGGGGTAATCCGCATCTTATTGGAGCGCAATACTTCGAGGAGGTCTTTGTGCTTTTTCATGCCAAAATAATTGGCCCATCCTAACGCATGTCGGCGACGTTTTCACTCATCCCTTTTACCCAGGCACGAGTAAAATCAGTTTTTACCCAGAGCTCCAGAAAGTTTGTCCCTATCGGCACTTTTTTCGTGAGTTTGTAGCTGAGCGGCATTTCTCCGCCAAACCCATGGTAAGTCGCCACGCGTGTTCCAGAGGGGAGCTTGCCAAGCTGAGACCTTACAACTTCGATGTAGCGTCCGTAGAGACTGCGGTCATGGGAAATGGTGGTGTCCATCTGCATTTCGTCGTCTTCGTGCTCGTAAAAGGGGTTGTAAAGATAAAATGAGGTGAACTGGGACCAATCTAAATCCTCCATGTTGCCTAGCTTGAAAGAAACGTTCCTCACTCCCATTTCATCGGCAGTTTTCTTGGCTAATTCGGACCAATTGAGGACGTTGCTCAATCCCTGTGAACTGGCCAACACTCGACAACGCACCGACCAAGCAAAACTTTCCGCACCCCGAACCCACGTCTAAGACTTGGGTCCAACTGTCCTTTACAAGAAGCTCTGCGGCTTTAGCGGCGACCTCAACAGGGGTCCAATAGGTTTTGGACAATTCACGAATGTTGGCAGGGTAAAGATGATCAAATCTAAAGTCGGTGACTCTTCTTCGGTCACGAAGGTCGGCGACTAAATCATCAATCATCTCCCGTCTTCGGTCGCCCGCAGTCCATTTCTTGTCCAAAGGTTTGGCCTCCGCCTAATTTCTGTGATCTCAATTCCAATCAAAGTCCAATAGTTGCTATTGCGAAATGTCGCATTTATTGGTAACAAACCAAGTAAAGTCATTCAACGGATTTTAGCCAGGAGCTTCTTGGAATCTTTTCCGACTGCAGAAAAACCTCTGGTCGTGCTCGTTTATCAACCATCTTTTCTGCGCATATGGATGGAGAGAGCGCTGGGTAAGCAGTTTCGAACTCATGTCTTTTCTTCATCAGAACGAGCGACAGCGTTTATTGGAGCAGCCAAAAGGCTTGATGTTCTTGTTACAGATCTTGAACTTGGGCTCGCAACTTTGGGAGGCTGCAACATCGCAAGAGACGCCATTCAAAGATTCCCCGAATCACAAATTTTCATCTTTAGCGATGCTCCAGCGAGTGATCATCGCCTGTTGATTTTAAAAGGTATAGGCAAGGTCAAATACCTATCTAAGCCGCTGGGGGCTTTCTTGTTGGCTCGCCATCTCAGACGAGCATTGGAGGGCAAGGAAAAATGAGTCCTATCGAAACGGTTCAGTTAAACTTGAAATCACTTCAAGTGCTCGATCGCCGAATTTCTACTCTCAGCGAAAATGGCTGCGGTGATCCATCGCAGCTTAAGGAGGCGATGGACAATAGAGCTCAATTGCTGAGGCAAATCCCTCAGCAATGGGCTTCGCTTTACCAAAGGGTGGCGCTATCTCTAGGTACGGCACTCGCTGAAATCCAAGGCAATGCTTGCGGCGCATGCTTTGTGATTCTTCCTTATCAGTTTGTGATCGAGCTGCGCCGTCTAGTTGATGTTAGGCAATGTCCGAGCTGTAAGCGAATCCTGCTAGCTCCGCGAGATGCGGTCAAATAGATGGCGCCATCTCCATAGCAATAGAGGTGCGGCAAGATCCAAAGAGCACACTACGCTTTCTTCAAAAAGCACGTCTTGAGCACAAGCGTACTGCCATCAACGCGGCACTCGATGTTCTCGGTATCGTCGATCAGGTGGATTTTCTTAATCAAGGTGCCGCGCTTTAGGTCGCTCGAGCCGCCTTTAACCTTGAGGTCCTTAATAACTTGAACCGAGTCCCCCTCCGAAAGTACAGCCCCATTGCTATCTTTTACGGCGAGAGTAATTGTCCCAGTCTCAGCATTTTCTAGAATACTTAATATACTACCTAACCAAGCCAGGGCGGCTTGAGCATCCTCAAACCACTGATTGGTCTGCATTCCGACATCCTCAACGGATAAAGTCCCCTCCCCAATGACTTTCTTGGCTTGATCGATAACCTGTTGCCTAAGCGCTGGAGGGGAGGCTGATGTAAAAGCTTGAGCGCGCGTTTTGTCTCCATCCGGCGCTTCCGGGTCGGAGTCCGCAAAATAAGTCGTTAGGAACGCGAGGAGTTCGGGAGTGTGGATAAGACTCATAAACGGCGCAGCTTCATTCTCTTGGGTCTGTTGGTCTTTTTATCCCGCTTGAAATCCGCCTCGCAAAAACGTGTACCTAAGACCCCATTTACCGCGTCAAGAAACTCCTGACTAATCGGAGCCTCAACAAGTTTCCAGTCGAGTCTACTGCCGAAGCTTCTGGGAGTTCCATCGGGCATCAAACGGCAAAAATGAAGCTTTCGATGGATGAGAGTAACGACACACTTATATTCTTCCAAATGAGTCACAATTTCTTATATCCCTCGCAAATCGTTTTTGCAATTTGTCGCATTAAGAGATCATATCGTTATTGCATCCTGTTGCACGAGTGTCTATTTTGCGCACCAGGAAAAAAATGAGAGGTTGAAGTGTTTAGTCATCGGTTTGACCACGATGCTGACATTCGAGTTGTCGCCCATTGGTTCTTGCTCAGTTTCAACGGAGGCTGCATTAACGCCGGCGGGTTTCTTGCGACCGGAAGGTTTGTCAGCCACGTCACGGGTTTCGCAACGCTTTTCGGCGTGGACATCGCCAGGCGGCAGATCGAGGCAGCGCTTGGAATCCTCTCTGTTCCTGTTTTTTTCCTGCTCGGCGCCTTGGCGGCGGGACTATTGATTGATCGGCCCATCTATCACAAGAAGAAGCCTCACTTCGATTGGGTCATGGGACTGAGCGCCCTTTGCCTGTTTCTTGCAGCGGGCGGCGGCGTGATGCTTCAGTTTGGTATTTTTGGCCAAACGGCACTTAAGCAAAATTATCTGCTTATGGGGCTACTTTGCCTTGCAAGTGGACTTCAAAATGGCGCTATCACTTCCTCATCGGGACGTTCAGTACGCACAACTCACTTAACTGGACTCACGACGGACCTAGGGCTGGGCCTTGCGCGAATCCTTACTTTCGATGTCCATAAAGACGGATTCAAAAAAGAAGTGCGTGCAAATTATCTTAGGCTCGGCTCCATTCTATCGTTTGTTGCTGGATCGGCAGTCGGCGCTTGGGTGTTTTTTAAGCTAGGCTACCGAGGGTTTATCCTTTCTGGGCTGATCGCAAGCTATGCCGCATGGCACGGTAAAAAGGCGAAAGTCACTTCTCATCATTTGATTCCGGTGCCTTAGTCCATGGTCTCCTGATGCTTTCTTGGGGGCTCGGATGTTGGAACCGTTTGAA
>JBGAWT010000158.1:0-7696 GCA_044227445.1 Bdellovibrionia bacterium
GAAAGCTCCGCCCGGGTATGAAGCTCCACACCCTCGGCTCCTTTGCGGGAGTCCTCAGGGGACCGAAACTCGACGTAAGGAAGCAAAACGCCTTCAGTCTTGAACTGGGTCGTCTGACCCGCCTTGAGAGCCTGGCCAAACAGCGTTTGATCGGTGGCCGAATAGATCTCGAGCACGGGCTTGATCTTGAGGCCCCGGATCTTTCGGTTTTGGTAAAACTGTTGCCTATTGGTGCGTGCGGCGTACTCGATGAGAGCGCGCTGCAGCCGATCATCAAGCAGCTCCCAGGGTAAGCTCAGCGGCTTTTGAAGGAACTCTTTGGCGTTGGCTTCGATCCAAATCAAAAGCCAGGGGGGCGGTAGCAAAGATTCGCCCGAAGCCTTGCTCAGGATGGGGCCTACAGTGCCGTCGTCGGTCGTAAAGAGGCGAGCGAGTTTGGCGGTGAGCGAGAGCTCGAGCTCGGCTGCTGACTCGCGTGCGGGTGCTAGAGCCGCTCCACAGACGACTGGAGTTGCAGCTCGGGCTGAGAATGACCCAAGAGCCGCTACTAGAGCGCAAATCCAGATGTATGTGGTTACCAGCCGCATGGCGGCTGGCTAGCATTTCATACTAAATTAGTCAATTTAGTGGGCGGCCTGCAACGATGCGCGTTCGGTTCTTGTTTTCAAACGACAAATGGGGGCTTTTCATAACTTTGAAAAGGGAATTGTTTAGCGCGTCATATCAGCGGTTGCGTTGGGTGTAGCGGGCTTTGGCAAGAGAATTGTTTAGCCCATGGAGGGGCGGTTCTCTTGCCAAAGCCCGTCACACCCATGTTAGCCTCTTCCTCATGATCGCAGCACCTGAGTTTCCCGAGTACTTGAGGGCCCTTAAACCTTACGTTCCGGGAAAACCCATCGAAGAAACCCAGCGCGAATTTGGAGTTAAAAAGGTCGTCAAGCTTGCCTCCAACGAGAATCCTTTGGGGATCTCACCCAAGGCCTTGCTTGCGATTAAGCGAGTGCTCAAAGACCTCCATCGCTATCCGGATGCCTCCGCGTTTCATCTCAAGAAGGCGTTAGCTAAGCGTCTCAAAGCTACGCCTGAGCAGATCGTGCTCGGAAACGGCTCCAACGAAGTCATCGAGTTTCTGTTTCGTGCCCTATGCCGCCCTGGTGACCAGATGGTGACTTCGGAAGCAGCGTTCATCGCTTACGGCATCTGCGCTCAGATTCAAGGCGTACAGACTCTCAAAGCCCCCATGGCAGCAGGCCTGAAGTTTGATCTCCAAGCGATGGCCAAGCTTTGCCGCGACAACGCGCGTGTAAAGTTAGCTTTTATCGCTAATCCCAACAATCCCACTGGAACCTACGTCCCACGCGCGGAGTTGGTGGCGTTCTTAGAAGACCTCAAGCGCATTCCTGGCCGAAGCGTCGTGCCCGTATTAGATGATGCGTACGGCGAGTACGTGACGGCACGCGACTTTCCGGATTCGGCAGAGATCGCCCGGCAATTCCCCGAAGTCGTGGTGCTGAGGACCTTCTCCAAGATCTATGGGATGGCGGGCTTGCGATTAGGCTATGGGTTTGCGCGCCCCGAGATCGCCGCCATGCTCGATCGAATTCGCCAGCCCTTTAACTTCAATTCGTTAGCGCTCGAGGCCGCACGCGCGGCATTAGATGATACGAGCTTCGTGAAGCGATCGGTGGCGCTTAACCAAAAGGGCTTGGCGCTTTGGAATAAAGAGCTACGTGCCATGGGCGTTGCCCAAAAGGACATCATCCCTACGCAGGGAAATTTCCTTTTGCTCCGCACCTGGGATCGATTTGGCGTTGGTGGAGGGGAGCTCTCCGCCTCATGTCTCAAAGAAGGTCTTATTCTGAGACCTCTTGCGAATTACGGGCTGCACGAGTACCTCCGTATCAGCATCGGAACCGAAGCTGAGAATCGATTCGCCCTCAAGGTGCTCAAGAAGAGGACCCATGGGCGGTAGCTCAAAAGAGACCGACATCGTCATGGCAATTCCCAAGCAAGGCCCCGTCATTGCTATCGATGGCCCGGCAGGAACAGGCAAGAGCTCCGTTACCCGCAGGCTTGCCGATCTTTTGGGGCTCATCCATGTCGACACCGGCGCGCTGTACCGAAGCATCGCCTATCTGGGCATCCAAGCCGAAGGCCGAGGCGAGCGCGTGGATTACGGCGAGCTGGCGCGAAACACGCACCTGGAGTTTAGGCGAGTCGCCAACAAGAACCCCGGCAACCGCATTTTTGCGAATGGTAAAGATGTGACGGATTTTATTCGAACACCTGAAGTCAGCATGGCCGCCTCTCGCGTGAGCGCGGACCCAGCCGTGCGTGCGGCGCTTTTGGGCCTGCAGCGCCGCCTGGGCTGCGCGGGGCGGGCGATCTTAGAGGGGCGCGACATCGGAACGGTCATTTTTCCGGATGCGGACGTGAAGTTCTTTATGAACGCCACGGTCGAAGAGCGCGCTAAGCGCAGGCTTATTGAGCTTGAGGCTCTGGGCTCTGAAGTTCCCTCTTATGAAGAAGTGAAGCGCCAGATCGCCGAGCGCGACAAAGGTGACTCCACGCGCGCCGTGGCACCCTTAAAGAAAGCCAACGAAGCCCATGAAATCGACACGACCACCCTGACGCTCGACCAGGTCGTGGATCGCATGGCGGAAGTGATCGAATCTAAAGTAGTGGGGCTCAGGCGCATCAAGTGAGTATCTTCTCAAAGTGGTTTGATTTTCCATCCGATCAAGACGGTCTCAGGATCCTGGTGGCTAGGCCCGACCGATTGGGCGACGTCATTCTGTCCACTCCTACGTTTGAAGTGATCAAGAAGAACTATCCCCATGCCCACTTAGCCGTGCTGGTACGCCAAAGCGTAGCACCGGTGATCCGCGGCAATCCTTATGTGGATGAAGTGATTTCGTATGACCCGGACGGGCACCACGCCGGGTTTCGGGGGTTCTTAAGACTTTGGGGTCAGATCCGTCGCAGGCGTTTTAGAATGGCCATCGTCTTACAAAGCACCAGGCGTGTAGCGTGGGCTGTGTTTTGGTCCTTTATTCGCTATCGCGTAGGTCCCGTGAGCAAGATTCATTCGTTTTTCGTCTACAACCGCGGCTTGCGCCAGCGCCGCTCGCACGTCGAGATGCACGAAGCGGATTACAACCTGCAGCTTCTGAGGCGCATCGGCATCCGGGTGGGCTCAAGACAGGTCCCGACTCACGCCGCGGTGCCTGCGGATGCACGCGAGTGGGCCCAGGGTTGGTTGCGCTCCAAGGGCTGGGATCCCACATCCAGTGAGCCCATCATTATTGTGCACCCCGGAATGGGGGGCTCGGCGCTCAATTGGCCCGAGACCCATTACGTTCACCTCATTCGTGCTTTAGCTTTCGAAAAGCGACGTGTGCTCGTCACGGGCGGCGTGCTCGAGGGGAAGATTCTGGACGGTATCCGCTCACAGCTGGGCGAATACGCCACGCGTGTTTTGTTTTACGGAGGGCCTGAAGCTGGCCCTGTGGACTACCTTGCTGCGCTGATGGAGTGCGCGACGGTCATAGTCGCGCCTAGCACCGGACCTCTGCACCTGGGCGTAGCGCTGGGTAAGAAAGTAGTTACTTTTTTTAGCCCCATTCGCGTGCAAAGCGCCGTGCGCTGGGGGCCTTATTTGCCCGATGAAGCGCGAGCCAAAATCCTGGTTCCTGAGAACTACTGCGGCGAGGATTTCAAATGCCGAGGCAAGGAATGCAACTATTTCCCCTGCATGAAGAGCATCACGGTTCCGGAAGCGTTGGAAGGTATTCACAAGCATCTCGTGAAGACAGTTTGAGACCAGACGCGGAGGGCAGTTTGAGCCAGTGGATAGTATCGGTCGCAGTCAGTTCCCGAAACTGGCTATGATCATCATCAAAACTAGGTTAATTTCACCTCATGTCCCGTTTCCGATCCATCGAGCCCCGCGATTGGGATTTAGGCGAGCTCAGGCAGGCGCTAGCCGAGCTTGAAGGCGCGCGCGTACTCGTCGTAGGTGACGTAGGCCTGGATCGCTACACCGTAGGTTCGGTGGAGCGCATTAGCCCTGAAGCCCCCGTTCCGATCGTAGCCGTCCAAGACGAGCAGCATAAGCTAGGCTTGGCCGCCAACGTGGCTGACAATGTGAGCGCGTTGGGGGGCGAAGCCCAGCTCTGCGGGGTGATTGGGCGCGATGCCGTCGGAGCCCAGCTCTCTAAGATCCTAGGTGCCCAGCGTATTTCGTCAGCAGGCCTTGTTAAGGACTCCTCGCGCCGTACGACGCTCAAAGAGCGCGTGGTGAGCGAGCGTCAGCAGCTGCTTCGGATCGATTACGAGACCACGAGCGCGCTGAGTTCGAGCGTCGAGCGGGAGTTTTTCGGAAAAGTCCAAGCGGGCCTGGGACGCTGTCAGGTAGCCATTGTTGAGGATTACGCCAAAGGGCTGCTCTCAGCGGCCGCGATGAAGAAGATTTTTACCGCGGCCCGCGCCAAGGGCCGCAAAGTGGCGGTTGATCCCAATGCTCGTACTCCCTTGTCCCATTATCGCGGGGCTTGGATGCTGACTCCCAACACAAAGGAAGCCGAAGCCCTCTCGGGAATCGCCATTCAGGACCTCGAGAGCCTCGAGCGCGCTGGAAGCAAGATCCTGAGCGAGACTCAGGCTGCGCATTTGGTGATCACACGCGGAAAAGACGGCATGGCTTTGTTCTCAAAAGGTGAGAAAGAGCGCGTCTTGATTCCGACGACAGCGCGCGAAGTCTACGACGTCTCCGGTGCGGGCGACACGGTGATCGCGGTTTTAGCTCTGTGCCTGGCTCGCGAGGTTTCGCTCGTGAGTGCGTGCGTGCTGGCCAACTTGGCCGCTGGAGTCGAAGTCGGCAAGCGTGGGACCGCTACGGTTTCGCCCGAAGAGCTGCGTACAGGTGGGACCGCTACGGTTTCGCCCGAAGAGCTGCGTACAGCGCTCGAATCGTTCGCTGGGAATTGATCGTCCCAGTCAATTATAGTGTTGCATCTGAATCCAAGCGTGCTAATACCCGACAGCTCAACTTTTATGGTGACTGAGGGGAACTCGCTCAAGAGATTGTCACGCAAGCTTGTGGTCTTCGGACTCATAGGCATTGCCTCATCCTCAGCCTTCGCATCCGATCCTATCCAGATCAAGCAGATGCCCGAGATGTCCGAATGTGCGACCGTCTTGCTCTCGCCCGAGATCGCACGCGATATCATCCGCGAGCAATTTAAGAAGGCCAATGAAGGCGAGCTGCGTGTCGTGCGGGTTTTGAATCAATCGGTCTTGGCCGTCATGGGCCGGGGTATCGAGAGCAAGATCATCAAGCGCTGCGTGACGGAACGGGCGTGTACGCCCGAGGAAATTCAAGCCGCCACGATGGAAATCGCGGACCAGATCTTTGGTCGTAACCAGAAGATCGTCACCAACTCGGTTCTCGTTGGGTTAAATCTCATTGCCGCCGGTGGTGTCGCCGTTGTCACGAGCCTTCTGCCCAAGGAATCAACTGCCGTCACGTTCATCACGGTCTATCTCAGCACTTACATCAGCAATATGGCCTGGGAGTTCATTGCTCCGGTGATTGAGCCTAAGTTTGGAAAGATCCGCCAGAAGATGTTCTCCTTTGCAAAGAAGCGCAAGGATGCCGACAGGCAAGACTCCGGCGCTAAGAACAAAGGCTACGGAGTCGTATGGCAGGAGTCCAACGCTCACTTCAGCCCTCAGGAGCAGCTGGGACGCGATTCGGTGAGTAAGTATTCGGCCAATATGACCGTTCGCCTCATGGAAGCCCATAAGGCCATCATCGAGCGTGGGGATTTTGCTTACGCTGCAGACCAGGTCGCCGACATTGCCATCTTCTTACGCTCTGTTTACAGCGAAGTTCCTCCAGAGTTCCCGGTATTGGTGCGCGCCGCCAAGACCAGCTTGGTCAATCACACACCCGATTCAGAAAAGCTTGAAGTCATGGCCCGCCGTCAGATCCAGCTCTATGACCCCTATCGCCCTGGGACGGAGACTGCGAATTACTACGAGCGACTGCTAACAGCCTGGTTTCACTAAGAGTTCCTAGACTCCCTCATTTCAAGTCACTCTAGACTCTCTCCGATCAGAAGACGTGAAGTCTTGTCTTGTTGACGCGCAGCGCATGATCGCTTGGGGGCTTATAGCTCTGGGCCTCTTTGCGCCATGGACTTGGGCGGACGACAAGAAAGATCCACACGAGCCCAAAGACACCTCCTCCGAAGCTCATCGAGCCTGGGAAATCCTCCTCTCCGAAGAGCCCCAAGTTCAAGGGATCGAAGAAGTCATTTCGGGACCCTCGAGCAAAGCGCTGGTGCGAGGACTGAAGGCCATGCCTGCGCCGCTCAGCGGCAGCGTCATGGGTGATTTCATGGTGAAGATTGCTCAGGAGGCTCCTAAGAACATTCCAGAGCTCATTAAGCGATACGGCGGAAGGTCACATACCGATTGGTCGGTCTTACGACCGCTTGAGGATCAGGTCAGGACTCTCAAGACGGGAAGAGTGCCAATTAAGGAGGCCGAAGCCGATCGCCTGGCTCGCTCCGACATGCAAACCCGATATGGGCTGTCCGAGCAGGAGATGGACCGGCAGATGAATCAAGATCCGTTCATGCGTAAAGACTTCTTTCGCACGCGTGAACGCATCTTGATGTCATCGGAGACTCAAGGCGGCGCGCAAAAGAAAAAACCCCTGAATGCCGAGGAGCTCTCTCGTCTCAAGGACTTGATGCTCACCACCTTAGATCGCGAGGAGGGACGGAACATCAAGGCAATGCTTTTGATCGCTGCCGATCGGCTCGCGCTCGATCTGCGCGGATTTAAATTGAATGCGCCTAGGAACGTCGCTTCCTCCAAGCCCTTGACCCGTCAGATCCTCGAGCAATCCGAAGTGATCGTGGATTATGGGGTTTGGTTTTCCCAAGGTGCGGCATCCATCCGGATCAAAACTCCAGACGGGCTGCTCTGGACTTTGGATCACGATCCGTTTTCTCTACCGGACCTCAAGCACGCGCCTTGGTTTCTATTCCATGATTCGTTTAATTTTTTCGAAACCACCATACCTGCCTCTGGGCTCAAGAGCCTTCGCGCGCGCGTGGTGGCGGGCGAGGTTCAGTCTGTTACCGAGGGGTACTTTGCCCTTTGGTCCCTCGCTGAAGATGTCGAGCGTCACCGCAAGCGCCGCGCGGCGCTGACCAGCGAGAACGATCCCAAGAAGTTGCGGGAGGTCATTGCCGATATCCTGCTCAGGAAAGAGCAGATCTTTCCCTTTGTTGGAGCGCCTACATCAGCCAACGTCACTCGAGTTATGGAGAAGCTGGAGATTCCACCCGAAGTGCTCCCCGTCTTGCTTGGAAAAATCGCTCAAGACCGCGATTACTGGAGCAAGCGCGAGGCGCGCGCTAAGGCCAGAGGTCTACCTCAAGCTCAGAACAGGGTGTCGAGCAAGAATCCGCAGGGCGAGATCGATTCGCTCATCGAGAGCCTCTGGAGCCTCGAGACCAAATCCGCCCCCTTATTACAGACTAAAAAGAAGGAGCGGCTTGCCAATCAACCTAAGCCCGTGGCCGAAAAGAGAGAGCCCGTGTTCTCTTTGCTTGGGGATCGCGATGGCGTGAACTTTTTGCATCTACGGAACCTCAAGGAAATGACCAAGCCCAAGGTC
>JBGAWT010000159.1:0-9961 GCA_044227445.1 Bdellovibrionia bacterium
TCCAATCCGTCTTAAGCTCCCGGCGCTTGGCTTTCTTGAGCTCCAGGTCGTTCATCGTCTCAGGGTCTCGCGCGGAGATCTTATGGTTATTTAGCGATTGCTCGATGGCCTTCCAGGTGCGCATGAACGTCGTTTCGAAAACGCGCTCGTTGGGAAGGTTGGCGTAATTTTGTTTTTTGACTTCAGGTCCGCTTGAACACGCGAACGCGGTCATCACGAATCCCGCAATGAGCAAACGATGCATTTTCATCTTAATCCTCCAGCGTCGAATCGAGCTCTTCGGACTGCGGAGCGCGGCGAACGGGTTTAGCTTTGGCGGTAGCAGCTTGGGCTTGTCCCTTGAGGTCTATGATCAGTCTGACAGGGTTGGCAAGCTCGAAGACTTCAACAGGTGCGCCCTTTTTGAGCTCCAGGGCAAAGGTCCAAGCGTCGTCTTCTAAGCGCGGCAAGAGAACGACATTCTTTACAACCGCGCTCTTAGCAAAAGCCTTTTGAACTTTTTTGGAATCAAACGCGAGCTTGGGTCGCCCGTAGAGCGTAAAGACCAGGCGGCGCTCATCAGGAGTCACCGAAACCTGAAAGTAAGGCGCTCGCGAGATGGCCAGAGGCTCGCCGTTTCGGTTGCCCTCAAGGTCAATGACCATGCGCTCATAGCCTTTATTGCTGGCGCGCCGGATATCCTTAACGACGTATTCGTTGACCGCTTGGTCGCCGCCGATGACCAGCCCATCGCGAATGTAGGCCAGGGTTTTCTTTTCGTCGGCCACGTGGATGCGATCCGGCCTTAGGTCAGCCACGCCCCAGGCCAGAGGGCCCGCCGACAACATCAATCCAATGATCCCCAACCCAACCCAAGTCTTATTCACCCTATAAAATTAACTCAAAAAGCGGGTGCTGGCGAGGGTCGGTATTCCGACTAAAAAGATCGGAAACAGCCTTTTTATTAAATAGTTCGCTTTATTTCGACCGCCACCTTCTCAAACAAAAAACCCCGTGTTACGCGCGGCACAAACTTAGGAGGATCCGGCGAATGGTGCGTAGTTCTCGGTCTCTGGTGGGGTTTCTTGGGATGATTGTTGGAGCCTTGGCGCTGACAGCTCAAGTCAGCAAGGCCCTCGTTCCGTTGCCGGGTTTTACGCCGCATATCTACGCGCCCCCGGGCGAAACCCCTCCTTCCTGTAAGGAAGAAATCGGCATCCAGACCTTTGAGAACATCAAACTCGAATGGCAGAAAACAGCGCCGCAGTTCCCGAGGGGAACCAAGAGCCTGACGACGCAGGATCAAGAGATCCAGGTTTTTCTCTGCTCAAAACCTGACGCGGATTTCGATGACTGCAAGCTCGTGGGCACGACCCCTCTCGCCAGAAGGGTGAGCCGCGATAAGAACCTCCGAATCACCTCGATCCAAGAGGGTGGAGACATCGTCAAGATCGCACACGAGTCCTTTCAGTGCGCAAAGAACCTCTACTTGGGCTTCCAGCTTGCTGAGCACCGATTTCTGGTGAGCGACCGAATGTTGGCCTATCCGACGTTTGTTCCGCTCAAGAGCCTGCGGACTTCTCAACCGCTTCGCTTTGAAGTGGGCGGGGTCGCCACGCTTGAATTGAGCTATTGCGAATTCAGAGACGCGGGCTGCGCGAAGTAAGCTCTCTTTTTGAGACGCAGCTTGCGAGCAAGCGCCACAAGCAGGATCGGCGCCCAAGAGAGCATCCAACCCATGAGCTCGTTGGGATCGACTTCGTGGCTGTCGTTGACGTTCTTGATCGATCCGCAAAAGCCCACGCCGCCGCTTCCCTGAGCCTTTTGAGGGCCCGTGGCTGGGCTGATGTAATTGAAAGGCAGGTCAGCTGCTTCGCAACGCGCGTTATCCGGCAGATCCCCTGCAAGAGCTGGAGCCTGAGCGACGCCCGTCTCAGTGAACAGAACGAACCCTACGCGCGTGTCTTGAGTTGTGGAGCCTCCGGGCAGGTATGCCGAGGAGACGCCCTGCGGAACAACCGATACTTGGTAGCTTCCGGCCGCAAGCGAGTCAGACTCCCAGCGACTGTCCCAACTTTGGTAGCCCGAGTTGCCTGCGAACACAGGTCTCACGAAGTTTCCGTTCGCACCCATCACGGTGATGTTCACCGACTGCCCGCCACCCATCGAGAAGCTCAGCGCCTTGATTCGGAGCGCGCCCCCCGCGTGCGAGAGCGTGTAGGTGTGCGTGCCGCTGTCGACCCATACACCGTTCGAAGCAAGCGAGCCTTCCATGCTGGAGCTCACACCGGAGCCAGAGCAGTTCATCGCAAGATCTCCGACGTTGGCTACGCCGCCACCGCCGACTGAGACCACGCGAGCGGAGTGCCCGTCGGCGTTGGTGATCACCTGCTTGACCCAATTGGATTGAGATCCGCAGGCCGAGGAGTTGATGTACTTGTAATAGTTCGAAAGGTTCTGCCAAGAGTAGGCAAAACGCTCAACAACCAGAATGTATTCGCCGGCCTCAAGCCCGGCGATGGCGAAATTTCCTGCCGAATCGCTGAGCACCGAAGCCATCACCGTAGCGCGCTTGCGCGATACAGCCAGTATGTGGGCGCCAGCAGCGATGCCAGACATGCCCCCTACGATGCGGCCACGAATCTGGCCGCGCACTTGATTGTCGTTGCCCATGGGGTACATGGCGCGAATGCCCGCGCGCTCGTCGCAGGCGATGAGCGCCTGCTGGGGCGCTTCATAAGGAAGCATCGTGGCTTGGCTCGTACCGGAGTGCGAAAGGCCCAGTGCGTGACCCATCTCGTGGGTCATGATGTTGTCGATGTAAACCGTGGGCTTGCCACCTGAGTATGCCGATGGACCGCCATTGCCCATTCCGGTCGTCGCATGCGGATCGAGCGAGAAGGTGAACGCGTTGTCGTTGAGCTGAATATCAGTCTCAAGAATCCTGCCGCTCGAAGCATCATGCCAAACTTGGGTGAGGCCGATGATCGCAGGCGAGATGTTGGTTGCGCTGTGGTCAGCCTGCGAGGCCTGCGAAGTGAAGTAGATGTTGGAGTAGCCGTTGTAACTCGAGGAGGCCGAGTAAACCGAAGGATCGCTTCCTTGCCAGTAATCCCAGATGAATGCGCCAGCCGAGGCGATCTGCCAGCGTCTCAGGGCGCGAATCACGGATTGACGAACGCTCTCAGCCGAAAGGCCCGAGATGTTAGCGGCATTGCCTTCGAAGTTAATCTTGCTTGTGGAGGTGAACGCATCACGAGCCCAGGTGACTGGGGTTCCGGAGTCGGTCACTGTGCGGGTGTAGGCTTGGGCATCGGTTCCCATCCATAGAACTACCCCAATGAGGGCAGTTACCCAGGTACTGCTGAGCTTCATCCCTGAAGCCCTCCTTTAAAAACTCAATTGTCAGTCTTGCTAGTCGTCGGAGCCCTTGCCACGCTTCCTGCGGCTCCATGCCGCGATCAGCGCGCCAATCAAGGCACCAGAGAGAATCTTAACCCAAAAATACCGTCCCCAGTGGGAGCCTTCGGAGTTTTCCAAAGGTTTTACCTCTGTGGCTGGCTGCGTTGTCGTTTGAGTTACTTCCCCTCTCTGATTGGGAGAAGATTGCAAGGGAGGGGCCACCTTTGGCGCAGCCGCTCCCTGCGCCTGTTCGGGCGCTCCTTTGGGGGCCTGAGCCTCGAAGCCCTGAGGCAGGTCCTGAAGGCGTAACGAATGAGAATCCTGCGAGTTTTCGGGTTGAGGCAAGGGGTTGAGACTCTGCTCTTTGACGATCTCTCGGAGGCGCTGCAGCGGAACGGTGCGGGGGTTGCCCGGTGCGTTTTGCGCCCCAGATTCCGCCCCACTGCCATGTCCATGCTCATCGATTTCTTCACTCAGGGCGAGTATTCCGCCGGTAAGAACCTCCTGGCCGTTGGGGCCCTTTTCGACGCTATATTTTCCGGTAGAAAGGCCCCTGACGTCGTAGCTTGCGTCCAGATTGGGGGCCCCAAGAAATACGAGGGCGTCCTCCCCTGCTTTAAACTGCGAGGCGCCTGCGACCTGCATGGCGATACCGTCTTTTTCGCCGCCCATCTCGCGAATCAGGATCGTGCCTGAAGGAAAGCTGCCTTTGACGGCTTCGGTGATCTGAAGCTCGTAATAAGTGTAGATGCGCTTCATCCCGTCGGAGCCGGTGCTCATTTCGCTATGAGAAACGCCGATCGTGCCGCGGGCGATGTAGCGGGCGTCCTGAACGACGGTCGGAAAAGGCCGCGGAGCGAAGGTGGTGGCCTGGGCTTGAGGCTGCTGAAGAGCGAGGGCTGCGGTAAGAGCGAGGGCTGCTTTCGCTGACTGAATCCCTCTTGCATGGGCCATGTCCCGATGGTAACACAGCGACCGTTCGTTGATTAATACGTGGATCGCTAGCTCAGTTGGTAGAGCAGCTGACTCTTAATCAGCGGGTCGCAGGTTCGATCCCTGTGCGGCGATCCACCACGAAAAATAAAAACGCGGCTTGAATTTCGAATGAATCGGGACTCTCGCCGCGTTTTTATTTTTTAAATGGTGGAAATATAATCGGCCGAACGCGAAAGCGTTCGGTACCCGCGAGGCACGAGCCGAGGTGAGGTCGTCCAGTGGACGACCGCGGGGTAGGATGCGTAGCGGAACAGGCTGAGCCCGTCAGGGCGAGGACCGAAGGCGATCCCACGCGGAAAAACTCTCGGAAGCGCAAAGACTAGGCTCTTGGCATCGGGCTTGCTTTACATCCCGCGATGCAAAACATTCCAAACCGTGAAATAGCCCAACAAATCTACTTTATTCGTGGTCATCGAGTCATGCTCGACAACGACTTGAGCATCCTCTACGGAGTGGAAACGAAGAACCTCAATAAAGCCGTTCGAAGGAACAAGGAGCGATTTCCAAACGACTTCATGTTCGAATTGACAGCGAAAGAAGCTGAAAACTTGAGGTTCCAAATTGGAACCTCAAGTTCGAAAACGTACGGCGGAAGGCGATATCTGCCCTTGGTTTTCACGGAATAAGGTTGCGATGCTTTCTAGTGTCCTACGAAGTAAGCAGGCAGTCGCCGTGAACATCGAGATCATGCGAGCGTTCGTTCGAGTTCGTCAAGTCATGGAAGGAAATCGGGATCTGGCCAAAAAATTGGCTCAACTAGAAATGAAATACGACACTCAATTCAAAGTCGTGTTTGAGGCAATTCGAAATTGACGCAGCCAACACTACCCAAATCGTCGCAGAATCGACTCTAGGTCCGGATTTCAAACCCTAGGTTCGGGAGCTTTGCCTTCGAGAATAAGCCGTGGTACCTCGGTCTCTTCAGAGAGGTACCCTTTACATGTCTCTGAAAACTCCTGTCCTTGGATTTCTTATTTTATCTTCCCTGCCTTGCTTCGGCTCAACCCTGCCCTTTTCTACCTGCAACTCCATTTTGCTCAACGACCCAGAGCCCGAAAAATCTGAGCACCCGCAGCTCGGTCGGAGCTTCCTCTGGGATTTCGATCCCGCGAGAACCTCCATGCTACCGAAAACCAGTACCCTGCTAGATCCCGAACCTGGTGCAAGCGAGCTTCCCGCTACGAAGGGGACAAGCACGCTCCTGGATCCAGAACAGGATCCGAGCGGAGACCCGATCGTGCCATCCAGTACATTGCTAGACCCCGAGCCAAGCCCGCAAGTGAAGGAGCCCTTCTTCCCAGGAGGCTAAAGGCTATTGGATGCAACGAACGTAAATCGTTCGGCCTGTATGGTCTCGTAGAAACTACCCGAGCCAAAATACACCGCGAGCCCACGTGGTTCGGTGCCTTCGGGATATTCCCGCAGGGTCATCCCTGCTAGGGGTCCAATAAAGACCGTCATAACCGTAAAAGAGGGCCACGAAATCCGCCGCGCCCCGAGGCGTCAGTAGAACCTGGATCGGAGTCCGCAGTCCCTACGCTCGAAAAGTTGCGGTAAAGCGCAACATAATCTTGGCGAGTCGCAAGACGACCTATTCTGGGGCGCAGGGCAGCGGTACGTCTTGCCGCTGTCTGGCTGAGTGACTGCGTAAGCCTGCAGCTCTTTCCAAGAGAAGTCTTTCAGGCCATAGGAAGCTTCCCAAACGGATCCATCCGGAAACTTCCAACCCGAGATCCCCGAGCCCCCAATACGAACCACCTGAACAAATCGCTCCGCTGGACAATTTACATTTGTAACCGGAACCCGCGAAATTCTGGGCGCGCGGCCAGGTCTTGTCGTTGAGGCAAAACCGAATGGGCTTTGCCGCGAAAGAAAGAGTCGGCGCACTCAAAAGACCCAAAGAAACGGCACACAAAAGCACCCAGCTGAAGCGATTGGTTTTCACGATGATTCCCCTTGAAACGATTTCTAGCATGATCTCCTTTTGAGACCTAGGCCGAGTGCCGAAAACCTCCGTACAAAGCAGATTGACGAGAACCCCCTACGACTATAGACGTGCGCCATGCATTTTTCGTCGTTTGTAGTCGCATTGGTTTTGCTCAGTAACTCTGCGTTCGCAAGCTGGTGGGACGAGCCGGTACCGGACGATATCGCGACTGCCGCCAAGCTCTTTAAAGTGCCTCGGGAAGCTATCGAACGTGCGCTCGCCGAAACACCTCACCTCAAGAAAAAAGAAGCCGTCCAAAAGGGCAAAGAATTGGGCCAGGCCTTTTTGCGCGAAATGAAGATGATCTCCACGCTCAAGGCGGCTCTCAGCAAACCGGACGTCTCGGCTGAGGATCAAAAAGACCTCGAAAACGAGATCGCGATTTCCAAGAGCCGCGGTCGCGAGATCTTGCTCTCGACTTTTGCCTATGGTCGCAACATGGACACCATCAAACCGATCACCGAGTGGAGGATCGCAATGTGGGGCCCCGTCGGCGTGGGTTACCTGGGCAAGCTGGCCTATGACTTTCACCTGATCCCGGATTTCAAAGTGGCGCTCTTTGCGATGGTAAGCGGCCTAGGCACGGGCGTGACCTACTTAGTAGCAACAGATATCATGAAGGTCATGGACCCGATGAACGCTCGCAACGCCTTGTTCGGTAGTTTTTTGGATACCGTTCAAGCCGAAAAGAAGGTCTCGTTTTGGCACCCGATGCGATCGCTTTGCCAGCACCTGCTTGAGCCGTGAGGCGACTACGTATCGTCCTGAATGCATTTCTCAAACACCCGCAGATCTCCATTCGCCCATCGTGCGGCCGCATCCGGTTGATTGAGCGCTGCTAAGACAGCGGAGCATAGCTCGTACATCTTTCCATCGACCTTGCGCTTGGGAAGCTGCTTGTAGAAATCTTGAATGATCTCGCCCACTCCATCCAGGATCTCCAGCGAGACGGGAATCTGGACTTGGTTTCGATCCTTTTGTAGAGCTGCCCGGCATTTCTTGACGGAGAAAGAGTGCGCCATCCGACAAGTCAGAGGCCTCTGTTCATAGACAGAGCACCGATCGTTGGAGAGCAGCGGGCAGGCCGTCTTGTTGTTGATGTTTTTTCGAACCGAAGCACCCGCAAAGTCCCGTACTCGCGAAATCATTTTCTCTTTGAGCGCGTCGAGTTGAGCCTCGGAAAGAGAGTTCTTCAACGTTTTGGCAATCTGAATGGCTTCAAACGGAAAAACCGTCGCAGGCTGATGGCAGCAATGGGAGCATCCGTTTTTGCAATCGGTCTGGGACGCATCGACAGAAGCATCGAGAAACTTCGAGGCTCGGGAGTGGGCTTCCGAAGCCAGCTCGAAAGCAAGTCGCTCTGTCTTTCCGGGTTTAGTGCTCATCTTTGGTTCTGGCATACTGCTTGCTTTATTGCATCGTAATGCAAAACGTCTCAGATCGTGAAATTGGTTACAAAATCTATTTTATCCGTGGTCATAGGGTCATGCTGGATAGCGATCTTGCAAAACTCTATGGAGTGGAAACATTTAACCTCAATAAGGCAGTGAAGAGAAACTCTGAGCGGTTTCCAGATGACTTCATGTTTCGACTGAATGACCTAGAAGTTAAGAACTTGATATTCCAGATTGGAATATCAAGTCTAAAGCATGGAGGCAGGAGATTCGCGCCGTGTTTTCACCCAAGAAGGCGTAGCAATGCTTTCGAGCGTGCTGCGTAGCAAACAGGCAATTCAAGTGAATATTGAAATCATGCGCGCCTTCGTTCGAGTGCGTCAGCTCCTTGGAGGTAAACCGAGATCTTGCAAAAAAACTGTTTGATCTCGAGAAAAAATACGGTGCGAAGTTTGGTGTAATCTTTGACGCTATAAGAGATTTAGTAGCAATCTACCCGAAAATCGTCGCAAAATTGGACTTTGAGTCCGACTTTCAAACTATCTCCCGCTCAGAGGCGCAAGACATGCAGGTGCCATATAGGCATGAATCAGTTTTTGCACTCGCGCGAGGTCCTTTTTCCCGACTCTAAAAAGGCGCGCAACCCAACCCTTCTGGCGCTGAAGTATGACAGCCTCTTCTTTTCTGAGACTCTCGAGAACGGCTTGAACGAACTCGTCTGGTGCAACGTCGAGGTTCTCGATCAAAAGAGGATCAGAGATTTGAGTCGCTAGAAATTTATCGCCGGATAGAAAATAAAACCGAGCGCGAAGCAGATTTCCGCGAACCCTTCTGCTTTGGACCGCGAGCTCCGGAGCGCCAGATAGCTCAAAACTCTCCTTCATCTTGCTTAGGATTTGCGTGTCCCACAAAGCTTTCGTGGCCTCGCTGCTTGGCTCAGCGCTAGAAAACGCATGCTGCTCGAGTTGAGATAGCGCAAAGAGTGCGATCGTAGGGTTGGTCTCAAGCATCGAGGCTTCCAAGACGAGCTTAAAGTCCGAGGGGCTCACGCCCAGGGAGGGTGGCAGAGTGAGCGTTAGGATCGCCTTGCGCCTGATCTCCGGACGGTTGCTCGCTAGGTTTTCGCGCGCCTTCTCTAAGAGCTTTCCCCAGGGCTCATAGGCTTCGTTGTAGATCTTCAGGGCTTCGGCTGGAATCTCACTAGCCCGCGCAGGATCAATGCGGACTCCGCGGGGCGAATCGATATCGATCACAAAAGGCGGGACACTTTCGAAAGAGCTTTCAAAACTGCTGCCGCCTTGGAGGGCCAGCCAAAAGAGCGCCTGAGAGGCCTCTTTGAAAAGCGGCTCGTCCAGACTGAAGACATCAAGATCAACGAGCTGAGAGGCAGCGCGGATTTTTTCGTTCAATGCTTCTTGGCTCACGCCATACGCATTCACCTTGCCGATGAGATCGTGGACTTGCCCCACGGAGGCAAACGCGCTTGAGGCTGCGAGCACTCCCGCCGCAAAGAACAGAGCCGTTTTAAAGAAGGCTCCTGAGTGAGTCATGCTGCACTAGTACTGCGAAGGCTCCCAAGAAGATCGGTAAGCCTGATGAAGGTTTGCTGGCACTTCAATCTCAGATTTTCCGGAGCTCAAGTCCTGAGTGCGGATGGCGACGACCTCGCATTTTTCTTTTTCGTGGCCTTCGAAAGGAGTGCAAACGACCAAGAGCTTCAGCACGCAGCTGCCACTTTCGATCACGGTGAGCGTTGGGCTATAGCCCCAGCACCCATCGATCACGCCTGAAACGCCTTTGAAGGTTTCGTGGCTCGTTTTGCCGTAGCGGTTGTAGCTCGTCCAGCCGCCTTGGACTGCGCAGCTCCTAAGCGTCTCGCGCATCTGAGCGTTGAGCTCGATGTCCTTGGGGTTGCGGCTGAAGTAAAAAGCGCTGAGTTCTTCGGACATCGCACTCTTGAGGGTGGCGGGTTCTTGTTTTTCGAATCCCTGCCTTGCTAGAGCGACCACGGCTTCGGTGGAATGGGTTCCAGCTTTGCCGCAGCCTACAAACGGGACGGCCATCAATACGACGATTCCGGCGACCAGAGTTTTCATGGAGTGGCAGGTATAATATCATTCTATTTAAGTCAACTAACTAAAATATCTACGAATTTCCCTTCCTCGCGCCGACACAATTCCTATCAAGCAGGGCTCCCGTATAT
>JBGAWT010000160.1:0-7562 GCA_044227445.1 Bdellovibrionia bacterium
GAAAGTTCGCGGCGGACATCGATCCGCTCAGCGCGCCCCCTTCGTCTCATCCTCTGCTGGATCCCATGCGCCTGGGCCTCAGCGCTCAGGACTTAGACAAAACCTACTCGGCTTCGGCGGCCCTAGGCATGGCAGATGCGCCACTCTCTCAGGTCATCGCGCGTCTCAAACAGCTTTACTGTGGTCGCGTCGCCTCAGAATGGACGCAGATCGTCGTCCCCGAAGAGCGTGAGTGGTTCAAAACGAGGATCGAATCCGGATCCCTGCTTGCGAAGCCAGATGCTGAGACGCGCCGCTGGATTCTAGGAAGGCTTACCGACACGGATTCTTTCGAGCGTTTTTTACACACTCGCTATGTAGCCCAAAAAAGATTCTCCGGTGAGGGCGGCGACGCCATACTGCCGGCCTTGGACTGCGTGGCAGAGCGGGGCTCAGAACTCGGAGCCAAAGAGATCGTCGTGGGCATGGCCCACCGTGGACGACTCTCAACGCTGGTGCATTACTTTGGCAAGAAGGTCGAGGACATCTTCACGCAGTACGAAGGCGCCTTTCACGTCGATCAAACTTTGGGCGAAGGCGACGTCAAATACCACATGGGCTATTCGCGGGACCTCACCACGCGCCAAGGAAAAGCCGTCCACCTTTCGATGGCCTCCAACCCTTCGCACTTGGAGTTCGTCAACGCGATCGTCGAAGGAATGGCCCGGGCCAAGCAGACGCGCTTAGGCGATGCCGAGCGCAAGCAAGTCATTCCAGTTCTTATTCACGGCGACGCGGCTTTTGCTGGCCAGGGTGTTTGCTACGAAACGCTCAACGCTTCGCAGATCCGTGGGTTTGCCACAGGCGGCACCTTGCATTTCGTGATCAACAACCAAGTGGGATTCACCACCGGCGTGATCGATGCACGTTCGACGACTTACTGCACGGACGTAGCCAAAATGCTCGACGCTCCTGTATTTCACGTCAATGGAGACGACGCCGATGCGGTTTGGGCCGTCACGAAGCTTGCCACCGAGTATCGCCAGCAGTTCAAGAAAGACGTTTTCATCGACCTGATCTGCTATCGCAAGCACGGCCACAACGAGGGCGACGAGCCCTCCTACACCCAGCCGTTAATGTACAAAAAGATCAAGACGCACCCAGCGCCTCGCGAGATCTACGCTCAACTGCTAGCGGCCGAGGGGGTTGTCACCGCCGAACAAGCGCAGAAGCTTCTGGATGAGCGCAATGCGGCCTTGCTAGAAGCGCAGGCGCGCACCAAAAAAGATTCTCCTGCTCCATTCGTTTCGTCCTTTGACGGCCGCTGGAAGGGCAAGAAACGCCCTTCGGAACCTGAGATCTTCGCGCCGGTGCGCACGCAAGTCGACGCCCCGACACTCAAGGACTTAGCCGGCAAGATCAACACATTGCCCGCTGGATTTAAGATTCATCCTAAGCTCACTAAGTTTTTCGAAGCGCGCCTCAAGGCCGTTCAAGAAGGCAAGGGAATCGACTGGGGCAACGGCGAAGCGCTCGCCTACGCGGCGCTCGTAACCGAGGGCTTCAACGTCCGCATCACGGGGCAAGATGCAGAACGCGGAACATTCACGCATCGGCATGCCGTGCTCAACGACTTTGAGACCGGCGAGACCTACACGCCCCATCGTCACATCACGCCTCAGCAAGGGCTCTTTGAGATCTACAACAGCTTCCTATCCGAGACTGCGGCCATGGGCTTTGAGTACGGCTTCGCATCGAGTGATCCGGAGACTCTCGTCATATGGGAAGCGCAGTTTGGCGACTTTGCCAACGGCGCTCAGGTCATCATCGATCAGTTCTTGGTCTCAGGCGAAACGAAATGGCGTCGCTCCAACGGCCTCACGCTGCTTCTTCCACATGGATACGAAGGACAGGGGCCCGAGCACTCCAGCGCCCGGCTCGAGCGCTTCTTGCAGCTCTGTGGCCGCAACAATATCCAAGTCGCCAATCTGACGACGCCCGCGCAAATCTTTCACATCCTTCGAAGACAGCTCAAGCGGCCCTTCCGCAAACCGCTTGTGATCATGTCGCCCAAGAGCCTGCTGAGGCACCCCATGGCGATTTCGGATCTGAGCGAATTTACTGAACGAGGCTTTGACGAGGTACTGGGCGATCCTTCGGTTCCGGCGTCCGGCGTCAAGCGCGTGCTCATGTGCTCAGGCAAGGTCTATTACGATTTGCTCAAGCGACGCACGGAGCTCAAGCGCACGGACGTCGCCCTTGTTCGCATCGAGCAGCTTTACCCATGGCCCGGCGAGCGCCTCAAGCAGGTGTTGGGCTCCTTTCCTGCGCAAGCCGAGCTCGTGTGGGTGCAAGAAGAGTCGCGCAATATGGGCGCTTGGATGCACGTATTTGGCACTTGGGCTGGCGCGTTGGCGGAATTCAGCACGCAAGTCGGTGGCCGCGTCCCGCGCTACGTGGGTCGCGACATCACGGCTTCGCCTGCAGTAGGCTCGCACCACGTTCACGAAGAAGAATTGGAATCCCTTTTGGAGAAAGCGTTCGCATGAAACATAACGTTGTGGCCCCCAGCGTCGGGGAATCGGTCTCTGAAGTCAGCATTCTCAAATGGGCAAAGCAAGACGGCCAAGCAGTAAAGGTTGGCGACCTGCTCATCGAGATCGAGTCCGACAAAGCGACCGTCGAAGTCGTTGCCGAGCATGCAGGGGCGATTCAAATTCTAAAACCCGAAGGCGAGCGCGTTCCGATCGGAGCCTTGCTTGCGACCATTGATGACGCCGTGAAGGGCAAAGAAATCGCAGCAAGCGCCAGCGCTCCTGCTGCGAAGACCGCAGCTCCTAAGGCAGCGCCCACCTCCGTAGCTTCATCTCCTGCTTTGGATCGATCTGGGCCCGCCGCGCGCAAAGCGGCGACCGAAGGCGGCGTGAATCCATCGCAAGTTCAAGCCACGGGTCGCGGCGGAAGACTCACTAAGGCCGATATCCTGAGCTTTCTAGCCGGAGGCGGATCTGCAGAGGCTCCAAGCGCTAAGGCTAACGACCGCCCGGGAGATCGCCGGGTGCCGATGACCCTGCTCAGGCAGCGCATCGCCGAACGCCTCGTTTACGCGCAACAAACCGCAGCGATTCTCACTACGTTTAACGAAGTGGATATGAGCGCGGTGATGAAACTGCGCGCTGAGCACAAAGACGCATTCAAAGCCAAACATGGCGTCTCGCTCGGGTTCATGTCGTTTTTTGCGCGCGCATCGATCGAAGCGATGAAGATCACCCCAGAGGTCAACGCGATGGTCGACGGCAAGGACATCGTCTACCACGACTACGTCGACCTGGGAGTCGCCGTCGGAAGCGACCGCGGCCTGGTGGTTCCAGTCGTGCGCGAGGCGCATAAGATGGGATTTGCTGAGATCGAGAAATCCATCTCAGAGCTGGCTACAAAAGCAAAAGACGGCAAGCTTTCGGTGGCGGAGCTTTCGGGCGGAACGTTCACGATCTCAAATGGCGGGGTATATGGCTCGCTGCTTTCCACTCCAATTCTCAATCCTCCGCAAAGCGGCATCTTGGGAATGCACAAGATCCAAGAGCGCCCCATCGCAGTGAACGGAAAAGTCGAAATCCGCCCCATGATGTATCTGGCGCTTTCGTATGACCATCGCCTCATTGACGGAAAAGGCGCGGTCAGTTTCTTGGTGGCGCTGAAAGAGAATCTCGAGAACCCCGAAAAACTCGGACTGAAGTACTAAGAGGGCTGTAAAATGGAGAACTTTGACCTCATCGTTATCGGCGGCGGCCCCGCAGGATACGTAGCCGCGATCCGCGCGGCCCAGCTGGGCATGAAGACTGCGTGCATCGAAAAGCGCGCGACTCTAGGCGGCACCTGCTTAAACGTAGGCTGCATTCCCTCCAAAGCACTTTTGGATTCAAGCGAGCACTACCACCACGTTAAAACCAAGCTCTCCAAGCACGGCGTGATCACGGGCGAAGTGAAGCTCGACCTGCCTCAAATGATGAAGCGCAAGAGCGACGTCGTCAGGCAGCTCACCGGTGGCATCGCCACGCTATTCAAAAAACACAAAATCGAATGGGTTCAGGGCAAGGGCAAGCTCACCGGAAAATCCGGTGACGGCTTTTCGGTAGCGGTTGACGGAGCGACGAAACGGGAGCTCACGGCGCCCAAGATCCTGCTCGCAACCGGCAGCGAACCCACCGAGCTTCCGTTCCTGAAGTTCGACGGCAAACGCGTGATGAGTTCCACCGAAGCATTGGAGATCCCCGAAGTCCCTAAGCACCTCGTGGTCATTGGCGGCGGAGTGATCGGTCTGGAGCTCGGCAGCGTCTGGGCTCGCCTAGGATCGAAGGTCACGGTGATCGAATTCCAAGACCGCTTGGCCTCGGTGCTCGACGCGCAAATGACCAAGGAGCTGTTTCGGGCGCTCTCTAAACAAGGCCTCGAGTTCAAGCTCAACTCCAAATGTCTGGGCGCTAAGCCCAAGGGAAATTGGATGGCCGTCGAAGTCGAAGACCGCGCCACGCAGGAAAAGTCCACGCTCGAAGCTGACTACATCCTCGTTGCCACAGGCCGCAGGCCCTACACCGATGGATTGGGGCTCGAAAGCGTCGGTGTCGCACTTGATAAGGCTGGACGCGTTCCGATCAACTCGCACTATGAGACCTCAGTCCCCGGCATCTACGCCGTAGGCGACATCGTCGTGGGGCCGATGCTTGCGCACAAAGCCGAGGATGAAGGAGTCGCAGCCGTCGAGATCATGGCAGGCCAAGCAGGCCACGTGAACTATGACGTGATCCCCAATGTTGTTTACACCTGGCCCGAGTTAGCCTCCGTGGGCGCCACCGAAGAAGAGCTCAAGGAAAAGGGCGTGGCTTATAAGTCAGGAACCTTTCCATTCGCAGCCAACGCGCGCGCTAAAGCGATGGATGAGACCGATGGCCTCGTTAAGATCTTAGCCGATGCCTCGACCGATCGCGTCTTGGGCGTCCACATTCTGGGGCCACGCGCCAGCGACATGATCGCTGAGAGCGTCGCTTACATGGAGTTTGGCGCATCCTCGGAGGATATCGCGAGATCTTGCCACGCTCACCCCACGTTGCCCGAAGCCGTTAAAGAAGCGGCTCTGGACGTAGAAAAGAGACGCATCAATCTGTGAGCGACGAAGCGCCCCTTTTCAACCCGTCGGATTTTCAAAGCGCGCAGGTTGTCATCAAAGCCAGAAACATCACCTCCAACACCCGGGCGTTGGACCCCGAGAGCGTGTTGCTTTTGGAGCTCATGGACAAAGGCGTGAAGCTTGAGATGCCAGCTCGCTCCTGTACGCAAGGCCATCAGTTGGAGCTTGAGCTCACCGTCATTCCCACTAAAGGCCATGAGCGCCGGGTTCAAGCCACGGGCAAGATCATCCGAGCCGAGGTCATGGATGGCGGAGCTATCGAAGCGGAGATCGAGTTCATTCAGTTTGTGACCGAAGAATGGAAACAGTTTCAGGAGGTCTTTGCCGCGCGGCAAAGCGACATCGACGCTTTCCTGAACTCGGCGCGGGGGATGGACTAGTCATGCCAGTCAACGCGATCTCAGATGCTAAGGTCGAGATTCTTCGCAAATGGCTACCTGACCGCCAGATCGTGATCGCAGATTTGAGCTCCGTCTCGCGCACCTATGTAGCGAGAATGCTCATTCAGCTCGGGGCGAACGTAGCCAACGTCCTCACCACGCCGAACTTCGACGAAGCTGAAAGAGCCATTGAAGAGCGAAAAGCCCACATCGTCATCTGCGACTACAAATTGGGCAACAAATGCGGCTTGGACCTCATTCAGCGGCAAAAAAAGGCCGACCCCAAATCCAAAGAACGCATCTTTATCTTGCTCACCGGCGATTCGAGCCAAACTGCCGTGGCGCGCGCAGCCGAAGAGGATTGCGATAGCTACATCCTAAAGCCATTCACCTCCGACGTGCTGAGGCTTGCCATCATGAAAGCCATTCTCATGAAGGTCAGCCCCCCAGCGTACTGGAAAAAAATCGAGTCTGGGCGCGAAGCCATCGCGCAAGGAAACTTAGACGAAGCCGAACGCATCTTTCGCGATGCCGTGAAGGATGATCCTAGGCCGGCAACCGCTCTCTCTTACTTAGGCCACATCGATACGCTGCGAAAATCCTTTGGGGATGCCGAAGGAAAATTTCAGCGCGGGCTCTACTTCAACAAGATCCACTATAAGTGCATGGTCGGGCTGTTTGACACGATGATGGAGCAAAAGCGCCACGCCGACGCGTATGGAGTCGTTAAGCGCATCAGCCAGTACTTTCCGGCCAACCCCCAACGCCTGACCCAAGTATTGAAGTTGGCCATCATGACCAAGAGCTATGATGACGTCGAGGCGTACTATCACGCCTTCAAATCCATCGATGAACGCAACGACGAGATGGTCCGGTACGTCTGCGCTGCCTTGGTCGTTTGCGGAAAATACTATCTCCAGCGAGGGATCAAATCGCGTGCTGTGGATTTGTTCCAAGGTGCGGCTACCAGCGGGGGCAATACGCCTCGCATCCTTCGCGAGATTATCCAGACGCTTCACGAGTTCAACCTAGGAAAGTCCGCTTCAGAATTTCTAAAGAAGTTTCCGCCTGAGCATCAAAGCGAACGCGACTACCTAGCCTGCGCTCTCATGGTTGCCGACACGACACTGACGGCAGAGGCCGTAATCGTCCAGGGCCGCAGGCTCGTCACCCAAGGCGTCGAAGATCCGATGGTCTACAAGATCCTCATCCGCAGATCTGCTGAAGAAGGCCTCACGCGCGCCGCCGAGGATCTGGCGCATCATGCGATCAAAAAGTGGCCTGACGAAAAAGAGTACTTCCAAAAACTCGCTCAGGCCATCAAAGGCGCCGCCGCTAAGGCTGCTCCCGAAGAAACCTAGCCAGACTACTTGCTCTTAAAGAGCTTCTTGTATTCGCCCAGCCCCTGTTTTTCGAGCTCGCTTAGCGGAACAAAACGCAACGCCGCTGAATTGATACAGTAGCGCTTTCCTGTGGGCGCAGGCCCGTCATCAAACAGGTGGCCCAGATGCGAATCGGCCGCTTTGCTGCGCACCTCGACTCGCTCAACGCCCAGCCTGCGGTCTGTGTTTCGCTTGATGCTTTCCTCGCTCAAGGGCTTCGTGAAGCTAGGCCATCCCGTGCCCGAATCAAACTTGTTGGTGGACGAAAAAAGCGCCTCCCCAGACACGACATCGACATAGATGCCTGCCTGGTGATTGTCCCAAAACTCGTTGTGAAACGGAGGCTCGGTGCCCTCTTCTTGGGTCACTTCGTACTGAATGGCGTTGAGCTTCTTTTTAAGCTCCGCGGGGGCAGGTTTCTTAAACGCGCCACCTGCCATCACCAAAGAAATCAGCATCGAAAGCGCTACGGTGTTCATGAGGGCATCCTATCCGAAGGTCAAAGCAAACGCGCGCGCACCCGCGTCGAGAAACTCGATTTCGAAAATCGCTTCCTGAGGCGAGGAGTATCGAATGAGCTGATACAGCCGGTTGTCTTTTAACAAGCCGTTCCCGCCCGCATCAATATCCATGCCA
>JBGAWT010000161.1:0-7660 GCA_044227445.1 Bdellovibrionia bacterium
AATCCGTCAGCGGTCCAAACGAGTCCTGCCTACAAGCCAATAGAGCGCACAGCAGCAACAACAGAGGAAGCTTTCGCACGAGTGTTTTCCTTTTTTTTTTAAAAGCTACGCGTCAGTAGGGGCTGTGGCAACAGGATTACGGAGCGCACCATCAAAAACTTCCGCCGGAATTCCGATACGTTATCGGGATAGTGCATGCTTACGCAACGAGTCATTATTGCACTTTTGCTGCTTCTGATCGCTCCGCAAAATGCGTGGGCGACCAAGTGCGTTCGCGCCGCGCTCGATGAGTTCGTCGCCACCATGGGCAACGACCCCAAAAAAGTCGCATTCTCATACGCCGCCCCCCAGCCCTTCACCCTCGAACCCGTCGCTGCCGATTTCTGGTCCGAGCATCTGGGCGCTGACTTTAAAACGACGCCGCGCTTCGCGATTCATCACTCCAAAAAAGAACTCTTAGCAGACGGAATCCTCGCATGGACCAAACCAGGCGAAACAATCGCGATCTACGGGGACGAAACTTCGCTGAAAAACGGCGAGCTATTGGGGCGAAAGATCGTCTCTCACGGGCAAAAGCCGCGCTTTGTCTTTATCGACGAAGCGGCGGTACTCAAGCATGGAGGTGACGCACGCAAAATCATCGCGAGCTTGCAAGGAAAAGACTCCCCAACGATTCTCGTCGTGCGAGATGCAAGCCGTCCCACTGGGCCCACACTCCTCAGAGCAAGCCCAAGGGTCATCGAGAGTGTATTTTTCTCGAATCAATCCTCTGGGCTCTCGAGCTCCTACGCCCTGACCACAGGGGCAACACGAGAGATCGCCAACCTCAACGCGATGCTGGAGGCTCGAGGCCAATGGATGGGGAAGCTCCATCAAATGGAGCTAAGAAATTACCTAAGCGCAAACAACTCCAAGCCTACTCAACCGTACATTCGCCAAAGCGTCACCCTTGAGCCCCCTTCGCGCCCAGGGGAGAACTCAATTCCCAAGCCAGGACGCATTTCGGATTTCCTGCGTGTCTTCGCTGGATTCAACTCTCGCGACTACGACACGACCTATTCCATGGCCTTGGGCCAACCTTGGGTCGAACTTTCGACGCCGGAAGTGAAACGCATCATAGAGCAGACCGCGCAGCTAACGCATGAGCAAGGACGCGTCCGTGCGCAGACCGCAGTAAGAAACTGGTATCTCACCAAGTACGGACACGAGATCCCGGAGGGGCAGATCGAGTTTTCGAATGGAGCAAGCGGGGCGATCTTTGAGATCTTAGGAGCCCTGCCTCGAGGATCGACGATCTTAGTTCCGGACCTCGCGTTTCCAGCTTATGCGGCCCAAGCCAAGATTTTCGGACTTAAAGTCCAACGTCTCCCTATGACCTCGGCGGATATCCTAAAGATCGAGCCTGCAACCGATGTCTCGATGGTGGTCGTCAATTTCCCACACAATCCAACCGGAGAAATGCTCAGTCCCGCGGCAAAGCAAAAACTCCTTCAAATCGCAAACAGAGGAAAAATCGTTTTGAACGACCTGGGCTACACGACTTTCCACTATGGCGACCAACCGGTTCAATCCCTGCTCACCGGAGTCCGTGACTCGAAAAACATCCTGGAGATCTTTTCGTCCAGCAAGGACGTGGGGATGCCCGAAGCCCGCGTAGCCGCGATAGTCGGCGACTCCGACGTTATTCAAAAGATACGTCAAGGACCGCTTCGACAGGAGCCTGAGATCTCTGGCATGCGCCTGGGTATAGTCGGGGAGCTCCTCCAAACGCCTTCGGCCTATGTCACTGACAACGCGGAGATGAAACTGCGGCGCGATCTCGTCATCCAAGCCTTCAGGCAAACGGGATGGCCAAGCCAGTCGATTTCGGTGCCGCAAGCTGGCCTGAACGTCACCCTCGAAATGCCGCCTTGGCTAAGCCCCTTGGATTTTGCAAAGGGCCTTTGGGAGCGCGCTGGCATCTCGGTGCTGCCTTCGGACTTTTTTGATGTCGAAGGTGCTAGCTCCAAAAAGTTCGTGAGAATTTCTCTATCGGAGGATTCAACGAAGCTCTCAAAGCTCTCCTCTACTCTCCAGAAATCGGGAGTCACATACGACAAGCTTCCTCTCTTTGTGACGCACGCAGATCGACCCGTTGCGACCATTCCAGTAGGGGGCGGTCTTGAGATCAAAACCTATCGATCTGCATTCCGAGGAATCGAAGACCTTCCGTTGCCCGTGCAGCAAAGCTGGCAAATCGCGCAGGAACGATACGGAGATTTCTACGGCCCCGATTCGGTGCGATTCCTCTCGCAGCAACAAGCGAGCGTCGATCCCTGGCGAACGACTTACTTCACGGCTCAAAGCGCCAACCCCGCGTCCCCCCATCAAGTCCGAGGCGGGTGGATGCTTTTAGACGGAAAGTCTCCAAGCGGAGCGAGCGCACCCTTGCCGGTCGAAGAATCCTTTCCGCACCTCTCTTTTCGAAAATCCCAACACGTATATGAAGGCAGTCGCTTGGCATTCGATGCCAACTCGCCAGGTGGAGCGAAAGTATTTGCCAGGGGCCTCGCAGAGCACTTTGTCAAAGAGTTCGGATCCGCCGAGCAAATCCCCGACGACATCGTCGTGTACATTTGGACGATTCGCGACAAGCTGTCTGAGCGCTATGAGCAAGCGGGTTTCCGACCTTCGTTTTCGAACCGAGAGATCGGCAAGCCTGGGAAGTTCATCCTAGAAATGCGTAAAGAGGACTTGCTCAAGCAGTTAAATATACCCTGAAATGCCGAGGACGAAATCTTGCCCTAGGTATTTTTTCGGATCGCGATTACGCTTGGGCCATGAGCAACCTTCCACGGACTGGAAAGCTTTGCGGCGTTCTCTTATTTTTATGCCTCTCATCAGCACGGGCTGCTGACGATGACGGCTTTTACCGCCCCGACGCGCTACCTCAATCCGCGCAACTCTCTCAAGGCGTCCTGGACCGCGCGCTTCAAGCAAGCTTCCTGTTGGTGATGAAAGACCAACCGTGCTCAGCTCAATTCATTTCTTCCAAAGGATATTTTCTTACCGCCGCCCACTGTGTCTTGAGAGTGGAGTCGGTGGCCGACATGCTCAAGATCAAGTACAGCGGCGGCGACCAAACGGGCTTGCGCGTGGACGTGCACGAGCAAGCGCCCTCTGACGGGACGTTTCGCGGCATGCTCGCTACGCGCGAGGGCATCGCGGATCCGTTATCGGAGCACGACCTCGTCGTAGGCGCGTTTCACGGCGGGTGGGCTAAAGTCATCCTCGCAGGAAAGGCGTTCATCTCGACGTTTCCGCAGATCAACTTTGATCAGGGCGACAATCTGGGCATTCCCGATGAGATGTGGGCTGAGTTCAGGAAGCACTCCGAGGACTTCGTCATTATGAAGATGGACTTGGACAAGCCCACCCCATGTGTGAAGCTGGCCACGGAGCCCACCTCCGAGGGCACCAAGCTTTGGGGCGTGGGCTTTCCAAAAAAGGTACCTCCCGAGTACGGGGTGGATGTGCTGGGCGAAGGTCCGTATGTTTCGGTCGGCCGCGTTCGCCCGATCTCCAAAGAGAGGGACTTTCCTGGAGACGACGTGATTTCGGAAAAAGCGTTGGAAGCTTACTCCAGCTTGATCCAAGACCCTGAGCGGACGTTCCATGCGAGCAACCCGGTTCACAACCGCATGAGCGGCGCAATGGTCATCAACGAATCGGGAATAGTCGAAGGAATCTCGACAGCGGGACACTTCATGCAATTCGGCTCGACCGTGGCGCGAGCCTCGCACATCGTCAGCCAGATCCGGAGCCTGCTGTCCAAGGACCTGGCAAACGATGTGCTCGACTGTAACTAGCTAGGGAGTATCGCTTTTTTCGGGAGCGCGGCCCGGAAGCTTTTGCAAACCGCATCCACCGCGGGTGTGCAGCTGACCTTCGTAAACATCGGTTACTTTCGTTTCGATATTCTTGATCATGTACATCGCACGGCTACCCTCAAGAACCATCGCTACTTCGTGAGTCGTCTTGCCCTTGGAATCCGTCACGCGATAGAACGTCCTGCACTCGGTGCTCAGCGCCATAGGATTTTTGTTTCGACGCACGCAAACTTGGTATTCGCGCGTGAGATCCTCGATCAGGTAGCCCTTTTCATTGTTTGGATCCGTGATCGGAAAACGAATGCCATCAACCGACAATATGGAATCGTCGTTCAGCTGAACCGTGTCGCCACCACCGCACGCGAACGCTGCCGATGAAACAAAAAACGCTCCAAAGATCGCGTGAGCGAGCAAAATCCTTTTGATTTGAGATTTCATGATTTTCCCCTTAGATGAGAAATCCATAACACATCAGCTTCCGAGACGCCCACCCAGCGGTGGACGCCACGGCGGAACGAACTCAGGACACGGAGCTCCGCGCGAAGTCTCGATCCTAGAAAAATTCTCGCCCGGCAAAGCGTAGCGCAGATCTGCGGCCTTCAGGACGTCACCTTGGATCTCGAAGTAAGGCACCCGAGCGAAACGCAAAAACGCCGCAAAGCCGCAGTACTCGCGCGCCGCTTGTACGAGTGCTTGCCCGGGCACTTCCCATTGAAAACGCCAGCGAACACCGTTGACGACCTCAGATTGCTCGCTAGCGATCATCCGATCAGGATCGCGCACTCCGATCATCGCGCATTCTTGGGGCGAAAAAACCGAGGGAGCTAAAGACACGTGAGCCACGCGCGCGCGATACTTTCCATCGGAGGTTTCCTGGGCCATCGAAACTCGCCAGCACCACGGATTTCCAGGCGTGGGCGAACTTACGAGCTCAATGAGGCGCACGCCGTCTGCCTGAGCTTGATAAAGCGCTCGTGACCGCGCCACCGTAGAACCCGTAGCAAAAGCGCAGACAACGCAAGAAACCAAAGCCCATGCAGTGAGCCTCGGGGAGCGTCCTCCAAAAACCCTGTAGGCAGCCCACAAGCTCACCGCGCCCAAGGTCAGCGCCAGGCAAGTCTTCCAGACAAACGCGGAGGCCCACCAAAATCCGATCAGCGTGAGAGCCGCGAGAGCAAGAATCACTTTGCGTGCCTTGCGACTCGGCGTGCTGGCATACACCCAAGGAAGGAGCGCAAACCACATCAGAGGCTCCCACACGAACAAAGAGTCCCCCGCAAGCCAGCCATTCCAAAGAGGCCAAAAGGGGTGGACTCCGTAATCGTTCAAACCATCCAAAAGAATATGAGCCGCGACGCCCAAGCATCCCAACGCCCAAAGCCCGATGCCCCGTCGCCTCGTCCACCGCACCCCGCTTAAGCGATAACCCAAGGCCGCAGCGATGGCGCCAATCACCGGAGCCAGAGCCCAGGTGTGCGTATACCCTCGGTGCTGAAGCATCGCGCCTAAGTTTCCGCCCCCGCTCAGCGGACTTAAGACCGAATCCAGATCAGGCAGGAATTGCGCCAGGAGCGAGGTCCAAACGGCGGCGCGCCTTAGCGCAGGATCTTTGCGCTCACCGCTTGCAGTACGGGCGATAAGAGCGCTCACGAGCGCGTGCGTTAGATCATCCAAGAATTAATTCGGCTAACAGAACAACGTGGACACAACAAGAAAAACCCCGAAGGCCAAATCCCTCAGCCAAGCTTGGGACTCCTTGAAATACCGAGGAGAGAATTCTTCCTCTGGACGAAACTCCGTGCGTTGTAACGAAGCCACCGCCTCACCTAATGCTTCGAACAATAAGATGGTCTTGGGGATTTGAAAGAAGAGGCGGCCTATGCTATCGGGAATACCCTCTATATGTACATTCTCCTTTCTCTATTCGTGTTTTTTCCGACTTGGATTTGGGCCTCTCCGTCTGAAGTTCTAGGGATTTCTCCCCATGCAACGAAGGATGAAGTCCGATCCGCGTACCGCCGACTAGCAATCAAATTTCACCCCGATTACAACAGTTCGCCTGATGCAAAAGAGAAATTTCAGCAGATCCAAGAAGCCTATGAACAACTCACTCGCCCAGAAAAAAATGTTAGGAAATTCGTAACTTCCGGGTTTCGAGACTATCCTTTGCGGGACGTTTTTTGGAGCTCCAACCCCATTCAGCAAAACTTCATGTTTCTGAGTTTCGTCTCGGACCGAGCGGTTCTCAAGTCTGTGATCTTAGACGTGTTGACGGGCGGTCCGTCCGGACGAATACACCCATCGATCTTGGAGACCACCTTAAAATTTGCTGGCGCCTTTAGGCAGGATGCCTTGGTCAGAGCTTTGCTGGAGCAAATTATCTCTCGCGCGGATTTCCAATTTTATCATGAGGTGGCGGCGCGCGCGCTGGGACGGTCGATTTCCCGAGTACCACAGGTTTCAAGGTGCGAACGGCGCCTCACGTTCTAGAGGGAAGTTCTGAATTTGAAGAGTACCTTTTTCGTTTGAGCAATTATTACACCATCGAGAAACAACTAGAGGCCGCCGAGGCATCATCCCCGACTGGGTCACTTCCCCAAAGCTTCCATTACAGAAGGATTTGCTGCATCTCGGTTGGTCGGCACTATCATCAGAATCTTCGGGTTGCGGTCTTGGGGTATCTGGAACCAGTGATGCGGGTCGAGCAGTTCGAATATGATTCGCTCTCTGGCAGCGTCCGCATATACTGGAGTTTGGGCAGCAGGAATCGGGCAAAAGCACTCGTTGAATTGCTCGATCTAGCGCACGGTGACGTCCCCGATACTTCTTGCGAATTTTTGCTCACGGCTTCTCATTAGGGCTCGGACAAGAAAGCCTTAGATGTTGAAAAGCCGAGGAGCCTCCTGCACAGTCGGCAGAAGTTTGCGAAGGCTGGTCGGGGCCGGAAATTCTCTTCGACTCCCCTCGGAAAATGTACAAAATGCCACGCAGATTTTTCTTTTCTTTGGGCCACCGCCGCTGCGCCCGCGGAGAGTGGTGGAGCTGATGGGAGTCGAACCCACGGCCTTCGCATTGCGAACGCGACGCTCTACCAACTGAGCTACAGCCCCGCACCAAACTAAGAATCAAAGCCTTACCGCGCCTCTGGAGCGCCCGCAAGCGCACGCTCGTGATCCAGCAAGAAGCGCTTGCTCTTCAGGCCAGCCGCGTAACCCGTCAGAGCGCCGCTCTTGCCCACCACGCGATGGCAAAGGGGCACGACGATCGTATGGATTGCGACCGGCTTCATGTTCCTACTGCGCGAGCTGAAAGCGAATCGCCCAAACCGGCTGCCTGTTGATACGAAAAACCGTTTGCCAAACGGAATGCGCGTGAGCTGCTTCCAAGCGCCGCGCTGAAATTCGGTCCCCTCGACCACAAGCGGCAAATCAAACTCACGACGCTTGCCCGCGAAATATTCCTCGAGCTGTTTGCGCGCGCGCTTCAAGATGACGTTCGAAGCGGCGCCGGCCGTCTCGCGCACCGCGCCCTTGGCCCAGTACACCGCTGCGAAATTTTCGCCTGAGGCTGCATAAGCCTCAATCGACCCGCGGGCGAATCAAATGCCATCGTTTCTAACTTATTTTGCATGCGGGGCTTATCCCCTAGAGGAGCTCAATTGGAAACCCCTTTTCGTAGCGAGCGTGCGCGAATGGCTCGTCCAGAGAGGCAGCACAAGCGAGCGCGACCAAGGCATAGCCCGACGCTATGTCGCGGGAGCGCGAGCGCGGATAACGAAGCTGGCGAGCCAT
>JBGAWT010000162.1:0-7655 GCA_044227445.1 Bdellovibrionia bacterium
GGCCTGTTCTTGTCTTTTTTGGAACCTGCTCCAAGCCAGATGCGCGCGATCTCTTGAACCGTTTTTTGATCCGCGAATGGTTCCTGTTCCGAAGTCGGCCAGGAAAGCTTCAGCGCGGCTCGCACCTTGGGTTCCCAAAAACCTAAGACTTCGCCTGGAGGCTCGGTTCCGGAAAGCCAACTGAGCCATCGCTTTTGCTCCATGAGCAGCTCTCGCACTTGGCCCCAGGGAGTTGCATCAGCTTCTGCACGCAGATTTTCAGGGGCTAGCAAAATCGTCCCACGACCAGAGGCCCATTGGATTTTCCAGCGTTCAAAGCCTTCCCAGGGTTCTTCCCACGCGATGAGGTCCGGGAGCGTCACCGAAATTCGAAATCGCTGGGCCCACGCAAGCGCGGGCTCCACTCCTTGGGTTTTCAAGAGGGCTCTAAAGCCCCAATAGATTCCAAACAGCGCTTGGCGCGCGCTCGCTGCTTGCGGTTTGTTGCGCCATTGCGTCTCAAACGAAGGCCAAAGCCGCTCCCATTGCGCAAGCTCGGGAGCAAGCGAAGCGGCAGAAAGTGGCGCTTTTGATTTAAAGCTCAGTAGGTTTTCTTGGCGCGCGCGTCCCCATTGCCAGAGCCGCTGCGAGGCGGAGTCGTCCGCGCGCGCGCTGGCGAGCATCGCCAAAAAAATAACCAGAACCTGCATTTAAACCCCACCCTACAGAGTGGTTAAGGGCTTAATGCAGTGGGTTAATTTTTACAAGTCACGTTCTGAGCTTGGAGCCCTTTCGGGCTGTCGTAGACGTCGAATTCGACTTCTTGTCCTTGATTGAGGGTTTTGAAACCTTCGGCTCGAATCGCTGTCCAGTGAACGAAAATTTCGTTCCCATCAGTGCGCTCGATAAAACCGAAGCCTTTTGATTCGTTGAACCACTTCACGCGGCCGTTTGGCATGAAATGCGTCCTCCTTCTCTCATTGTTTCTCTTTTCGGGAGGTCCGTCAAAAAAATGGAGAAAATGAGGCAAAAAGTGACGAGGAAGCGGAGATTGTGACGCTGGGCGTTACTCGGCGTGGCCTGTTGATTGGCTCTTGAAGGGGGGAGGAACATCATCGCCCCCGCAAAGACCCTGTATGCCGGCCTGCGACAAAGCGTTCATGAGATCTGAGAGTTTGCACTTGTTGTCGTCAGCGCTGATTTTCTTGGGAAAGAAGATCGAGGAAACGACTTTGTCGCAAAGGAGATTTCCACCAGCCGAGACGATGTAGAACCCATCAACCAGCTCTCCTTTGGAGGCTGCCACCTTAGGCTGGGGTTGGATCTTCGAGAGATCTGATGTGGAAATCACTCGCACGCCCGAGCAGCCGGCAAGCAGGTTCGTTTTTGGAACGCTCTTGGTCTTTGCCGGATCATGAAGTTTGATGTGAAGCTCTTCGAAGCAGCGATTCTTGGTCAGCGCTACCACAGCGCGTCCCTGGCCGACGTTGACCGGCAATTCTTTGCTGATTTCCAACTGAGCGAAGCTGAAGTCGCCGCGCGCGCTCATGTCTTTGAGCGGATCGTTGCTGCACAAACCGCCGCCGGCGCGAGCTTGCGTGAAAACCAAGAGGGTCGAAAACCAGGCCACGTGTGCGAAGAGTTTTTTCATCTTAGTTTCCATCCATGAAGCGGAAGGCTTTGAATTCGTAAACCGGAGGCAGCAGCATGGCCGAAGCAGGTGCGCGGTCTATTGCGGGAGCTTTGAGGTTGAGCTCCTCAGGGTGCATCAAATAGAAGTGGCGCGCCGAAGTACCAGGAAGCTTCGTGTGGTCGTCTGCGCGACCTGCTAGCGTGAAGTAATCGCGTGCCGGGTAGAGTTCCGCTCTAGGCCCGGCGTTGCGGCCAGAGCATCCCACCAAAGCGCTCATCAGACTCATTCCCAGCAAAAGAATACGCGTCTTCATGTAATGCGCATCGTCATTCAGTGGGTGGAAATAGAGGGGTTTAACAATTCGTCGTATATCCGACTGATTTACTGTTAATGTAATTTAGGACGAAAAACTGAGCGTGAACGTGTGGTTTGTTTTTCTCGCATTGACGCTCAGCGCCTGGGCCACGGATCCTTCGGGGGAAGATTCGCGCTCCAAGTGCAACCTGTATTGGCATCTTAAACAGCTCACGCAGGATTTCTCGAAGTACGTTCCGGAGCATGATCCGAATGATGGGTTTGAGCCCTCTTTTGCCCGTGAGATTCGCGAAGGACGGGGTCCGCTGACCGAAGAGAGGCTCAGGAGGTCGGGAGTTCACCCAGCGTTAATTCCTTTTTACGATCTCAATACGGGCGAATTTAACTACCGCCGTGCTAAGGCTCTGACGCTTGCGCTCGAAAACGGCGACGAAAAACTCTCTACGCTTCGCGTGAACGCGACCGGAAAAAAATCGAAAGCAAAAGCCATCAGCAAGGAGCTCATTGCGGGGTACACCAAGATCCTCGCAAGCGACCCGACCATCAAGCTCGTCATCCTCACGTCGGATGACCAGATCGATATCTTCGCCCAGGAAGTCGATCATCTTCGTAAGGACATCCGTTCTCGAATTGAGGTCGTGCCCTACAATAAGAATCGCGAAGACGCGCCGTCTCTCAGCCTATGGGCGCAGGACCTCTCCAAGCCGATTCAGGGGGGCCAAAAAAGCACGCTCATTCCGAGAGTCGGCAGTCGTGACACCTTATTTCATTTCAAAGACAATCTCAGCACCGCAGGGATTTCGATCGAAGAGAGCCTGGTCGATTTCGATGGGGGCAATGTCGTTGTCGGAGCCAAGCATGTTTTCGTAGGCTCGGAGATCGTCGAGCTTTGCATGCGAAAGTTCTTCATCGAGCGCGAAAACGCCCTGAAGGTCTTGTCCGAGGAGTTCGGAAAACCAGTTTTCGAAATCGGCTACACGGATATCGAGAACCCCAAGCGCAAGAGCCAAGTGGATTTTCATATCGATCTGACGATGGCGGTGGTGAGAGATCGTAAGACGGGCCGCGAAGTCGTCCTTCTGGGGTCTGTGGATAAGGCCGTCGATTTGCTGCTTTCCACTGAGGATCTGGGGGGCCTATCTGGCATTGAAAAGAACTCGGTGCGCACGTTGGAGGAGGTCGCCGCGAGCAACGACGTCCCTCGTTTAGACAAGGGTCGACTCCTTCACGCATTAGGAGACGAGCGGGATGTGGGTAGCGTCCTGTACGAGCGCGCGAGACTCGCTGAGATCAAGCAAAACCTCATCGCAGCCGGGTACGACGTGATCGAGGTTCCCAGGATCCACAACGCTCGCATTCACAAGGATTTGAAATACTATTTCAATTACACCAACTCTATTTTCTCAGGGTCGACGGCGATTATCGGTGAGTTGGGAATTCCTGTTTGGGACCGTTACATGAAGAATACGCTCGGAGACCTAGGTTACGAAGTCTATCCCTTGAAAGTGGTTCAGAAGTCGCTTTGCCTAAATGGGGGAGTGCGCTGCCTGACTGAGACCTATCGCAAGCCGCCTCCAAAACCGCGGCCTAGCGCGCCCTCAGGTCGTTCGGGTCAGTAAAGTCGAAGATCCATTCGTCGGCGCGTGCGTATCCTAAGACCCTGCGGATCTCGCGCAGCTGGACGGCGCGGTTGGTCTCTAAGCTTTTCACGTCGCTGGCTAAGTCCTGGATCTCTTCTTCAAGCGCGGCTACTTGGGCGTCCTTTTGCGTGAGGTGTTCGTGAAGTCGCCAGGCCTGCCAAGCGCCGGGGGCGCCAACAACGCCCGCAAACGCCCCGGAGACGAAAAGTCCCCAGGCGCCGAAGACGACCATCCATAGTCGCGAGGCGCGCGAAACGCTCATCTCTTTAGTTTATCGAAGATTTCCGTTCCTGCAAATCGAGCCTGATCGCCTAAAGCTTCCTCGATTCGGAGGAGTTGGTTGTATTTGGCGATGCGATCCGTCCGGCAAAGCGAGCCAGTCTTGATTTGGCCGCAATCCGTCCCCACCGCGAGCTCGGCGATAAAGGTGTCTTCGCTCTCTCCGCTGCGGTGCGACGTAATCTGCGCATAGCCCGAGTTCTTGGCCATTTTCATCGTCTCGAGCGTTTCAGTGAGCGTTCCGATCTGATTGAGCTTAATGAGAATGGAATTGGCGACCTTCTGCTCGATGCCGCGTTTGAGATACGTCGGGTTGGTGACGAACAAATCGTCGCCCACGAGTTGCACGCGCGCGCTGAGTTTCTCGGTGAGATGAGCCCAGCCCTCCCAGTCGTGCTCCGCCAAACCGTCTTCGATGGAGACAATGGGGTAGCGATCCACCCAGCCTTGATAGACTTGGACCATCTCCTTGGCCGTGCGTTGCTTGCCCTCAAACATATAGTGCTCGCGGCCTTCGCAAAACTCGCTGGCTGCGCAATCGAGCGCGACAAATACGTCTCCACCCGCGCGGTACCCAGCGGCGCCGATGGCCGAGAGAATTGCGTCCAGCGCTTGTTCGTGTGGGCGTTCGCCTTCGAAGTTAGGCGCAAATCCGCCTTCATCGCCAACACCTGTGGACAGGCCCTTGTCATGAAGGATCTTTTTGAGCCTGTGAAAAATCTCGGAGCCCGCGCGAAGGGCTTCTTTGAAGCTGCCAAAGCCCGCTGGAACGATCATGAACTCTTGCAGAGCCAATCCGTTGTCCGCATGGGCGCCACCATTGATGATGTTCATCAGTGGGACGGGCAAAGTCACGCCCTGCGATCCGAACCGCTTAGCGATCCATCTAAAAGTAGGTTGGCCCTCAGATTGCGCTTGCGCCCTGGCGAAGGCAAGGCTCGTAGCCAAGATCGCGTTTGCGCCTAAATTGGATTTGTTGGGAGTGCCGTCGAGCTCCTTGAGCGCCGCGTCCAGCAAAGCCACCTGCGGGAACTCGCGTCCCAGAAGGGCGCGCGCAATGCGTGTATTGACATGTTCGACAGCGGTTTGGACACCTTTGCCCAAGTACCTGCGCGAATCGCCATCCCTCAGTTCCAACGCCTCGCCCTCGCCTGTCGAAGCTCCCGAAGGAACGATGGCGCGACCCGTAAACCCGCCTTCGAGCGTCAGCTCCGCTTCGACAGTAGGAAATCCGCGCGAATCCAACACTTCGCGGGCCTTCAATGCGTTGACTTTGGATTTGCTCATGCCGATTCTCCTCTATGAAGCTGCGCTCGTACGATGGTCTTAATGTTTCCGCGGACGTTAAAGTCGCCGACGACTTCCATTTCCCACGGATCGAGCAGCTTGGCGAGATCGTCCAAGATCACGTTGACCACGTCTTCGTGGAAGATGCCTCGATCGCGGTACTGATTGAGATAGAGCTTCAAGCTCTTGAGCTCCACGCACCACTCGCGCGGCACATACTTAATAAAGATCGTCGCAAAGTCCGGAAATCCAGACGCTGGGCAAACGCAGGTGAACTCAGGGCACGAAAACTCTACGGAGTAACGCCTGACCTTGGTGCGGTTGGCAAAGCGCTCAAGCTTGGCCTCCCGAATCAATCGCGCTCCATCCGGGCGCTGATTAGACAATGCGATCGAAGAACTTCCCTTACTGCTCGTTTTAGCCATGGCCCAGGCATAACCCGACAAGCTCGCACCGTCAAAGACCTGACCGGGTCAATATTGCCCACGACCCGACCGATGGGCATGTAGGTGAAAAGGTTCTGGCAGTTACTCATTTTCGTCGCAGCTCTAGCGGGCCCGGAGGCCCATGCGCGCGTTCTGCAGATTCTGCATACCAATGACCTGCACGCTCATCTTGAGCACGGTGAGGACGTTACTCGTGGCCACTATGCGGCGGTCAAGGCGGTGATGGATCAGCTCCGGCTCGATGCATCGGGGCAGGGAATTGAGACGCTTCAATTGGACGCGGGCGACTTTAGCGAAGGCACGGCATTCTTCTTTGCCGATCGCGGTGAGCTCACTTGGCAGGCGATGAACGAGATGGGCTTACGACGCAGTCACCCTGGGCAATCACGACTACCTCACCGGCCAGGAGGACTTGCAGCGCTTGGTGCAAACGACGCGGCCGCAGTTTCAGCTTTTGGCTGCGAACTTCCAAGTTCAGCCGTCCCTGAGGTACCTGCGGGCAGCCATTAAGCCCAGTGTCGAGTTCGTGCGCGCCGGAATTCGCATCTCCGTGGTTGGGGCGACTACTGACGAAATGATCTATCGCTGGCGTGCCGGTAAGGACGCGATCTCAGATCCATTGCGGGCCGTGGGCTTAGAGATCGATAAGGTGCGCGCCAAATCGGATCTCGTCATCGCGCTTACACACATCGGGTTGGACAAAGATCGCAAGATCGCCCAAGGCACGCGCGGCGTGGATATCGTGGTCGGAGGGCACTCGCATGACGCTCTTTATGCGCCTGCGTTCGAATGGAATGCGGATCGAAAATGGGTTCCCATCGTTCAGGCCGGAAAGCACGGCCAATCCGTAGGACAGCTCATGGTGGATGTGCAGCCGGGGCGTCCCGTCCGAGTGGTGTCTTACACGCTTGTGCCCGTGTATACGAACGCAGCTCGCGAACCCAATATGCAGTCGTTCGTGACCTACGCGCGCAGGCGCTTAGAGCATGCTTTTGGCGTTACCTGGCTTTACGAGGTTTTGGGTCGAAGCTCGGTTGCTATGAAGGCGCCGGTAAACGGCGAGACGGAATGGGGAACCTTCTTCGGTGAGGCGGTACTTGCGCAGACTGGCGCGGATCTCTCGATCGACGCGGGCCCCCTGTTTGGCGACGACCAGGATGCGGGACCTGTCACGCGCGAGAAGCTTCTCAATTTTTTCCCGCGCACGTTTGATTTTCAGCACACAGGCGGCTGGTCCATCTGGCTTGCTGAGTGCGACGGATGGATCATCAATCTGCTTGTTGATCAGTTCCGAAAGAGCGGCCTTTACGCGTCGATCACCGGATCACAGGGCCGCGCGCTCAGCCCGTTTAGGCGCTATACCGTGGCGGTTCCTGAGAGCATTGGACGCGCTATTACGGAGATGATGCCGGGCCTGGAGATCTTGTTCCGCAATCCGCGGGATACGGGAATTTCGGTCTGGAGCGCCGTGGAGCTGGAGCTCCTCAGGCGAGGAGCTCCCTAGCTCGACTTCTTTTGATGCGCGAGTTACATTCGCGCGATGGAAATTACTCCCCACAATTTAGGTGCCCGCTCTGTCAATTTAACCTCTATTGAAGGCGTCGATCCCGCGTTCGTAGCCGAAGGTTTGCGTCGCGCGCGACTCAAGACTATCGAAGGGTTGGAGGAAATTCGCAAGCGCTTGCGCCCCGGCATCAACGAGCTTGAGGCGCGAAAGCTTGCTCTCGAAGTATTTGCGGAGATGGGGGTAACCAAGCACTGGCATCAGCCCTACATTCGTTTTGGCGCGGGTACGGCGCTGACGTTCCATGATCGGCTGCGCGAGGACGGCGTGTTGCGGGAGGGCGATCCTTACTACTTGGATTTGGGACCTGTGTGGCAAGACGGGGAATTGGAGTACGAAGGCGATTACGGCGACACGTTCGTTCTGGGGAAGAACCCCGAAGCATCTCGTTGTGCCGTCGCTGCGCGCGAGATCTTTGGGGAGGCTCGCGAGCTTTGGAGCTCGACGCAGGCCACGGGTGAGCAGATGTATGCCTTCATGCGTGCTGCTGCCGAGAAGCGAGGCTACGTGTT
>JBGAWT010000163.1:0-7909 GCA_044227445.1 Bdellovibrionia bacterium
AAAAGCTGAAAAACAAAAAGGTGGAAACGAACCGACTCGATTCCAATCGTCTGAAAAAAAAGCGTGATGAGAACGAGCAACCCAGGTTGAAGCCACGACCGCATGTGGTCACGCCATTCCCAGGGAAGGCCCGCCGAAGGCCGCTGGCCCAGCTTCCAAGATGCGAACTCAAGAACCTGAAAATGCTCGTCAGCGTAATGAAATCCGATGCTTCGCCACGCGGCGAGGACGTGAAGCACTAGACTTAGGCCCAACCAAAAACGGTTCTTACGTACCCAATCACCCAGCTTCATCAGTCTGACCAGGGTGCCAAAGCTTGACTCAAAAGGCTACCCTCAGGTAGCGATTCTCTAAGGGGAACCATTCGATGAAAACTTTACGCTTAGCCGGGGTGCTAGCCTGCGCGCTTTTTTCGCTTCAGGCTGGCGCGGTCGAAAAAAACAAAAACTACTACACCATCGTCGTTGAGCGCCTCATGGGCGCGTTTTCTTGGGAAGTGATCGATCGCATCACTGTGGATCTCAACAAAGGTTCGAAGGCTGGGTTCGCTTATGGATTCCCGAGGCAGAATATTATTTTTAGCTACAGCTTATCTCGAGACCCCGAGGAGATGATCTTCTGGTACAGCGACGACCGTAAGGAAAAACACCACCACTTTGCATGGAACCCCCAATCCAAACACCTTTACGACTATTGGGAAGGCGAAATCCGCGAGCAGTTTTGGAGCGGGTTTCAATTCTATGACTTAAAAATGCATCTGAGGCGGGCCACGCGCAGCGAGATCGAGCAGTTTATTCAACAACGCGCAGTACGCGTCCCTTCGAGATCTTCGTACCGAGAGCCGCCGCTTCTCTAGCTTGGCTGAGAAGCCGGTCCACTGCGCTGCGCTTTTCCCTTTGCATCTGACGCGCAAGCGCGCCAGCGACAAGCGCCGCGGCGTGACCTGTTGAGCCGTTCACGACGAACTCTTTGCGCGGGTTGGCCACCTTCATCATTTCGCCGGGAAGCCGTTAACGTTTACTCCGGCTGGTCGAAAAGTTGGAAAAATGTCCTGGCCTGATGAACTGGCTGTCACCTGACACGGACAGGAGCTCCGCGCCAGACCCGCGTCCCTGGAGAACTGTCGACCTACAGCCGGAAACGCCGGTTCTTTATCCAGGCCATCTCCTCCGGTCCCCTGCCGCAGCGACAACGGGAATACCGCTTCAGACGCCTCTTCTACTATTCGAAGCGCCACCACCGCCGCCCAGCATAAACATGTCGGCCCAGTTTCACCGCTTCGTGAAAAGCCGCCCAGATCGCCCCAGACCGAGTAATGCCCCAGGGATTGACGATCTTAATCGGAACGATCGTAGCCTCAGGCGCAACCGCGGCGACCAGGCTCGCGATCTCCGTTCCATGAAAGTGATCGTCGTGCGCGCGCTCGTCGTTTGAGATCGGATCCCAACCGTGCTCCCGTATGGGCATGTAAGACAGAGATTGTAGTTGTAATCCACACCCGAATCGATCGCAATGCGAATGCCGCGGCCCCTCAGCTCCGTTGCAGGGTTAATGCCCGAAAGACCGATCACGCGCGCCCAGGTCGTATCGCCTCTACTGCTCGTGGGCTCCAAGCCAAAGTAGGATCGCTCGCCACGGGCGCAGGACTGCCTTAGGCTTGCGCCCAAAATCATCGGGCCTCGTCCACTCGGGTTCTTCGATCTCGCGATCCGCTTCAGGTGCGCGGTCGATCGCAATGAAAGAAACGCCGGATGCGGTAAGGCAGCATCAAGGCTCAGCCACATCGCTGATATCAAATGGCGGCATCAGCGCGTCTAGCCCCCTTGCTCTTGGGGATGTTCGTCCAAGGCAGGACGATCTGATCTGAGATCGAAGGAATTGCAGGATTTTCGCCTTCCGCTGCAGTAGCCGCAAGTGTTACCGAAGCAACTCCTGGAATGGACTGGATCAACCTCTCGCCGGCCTCCGGTACCTGAAAGCCTTGCACGACTTTCGCTATGGATCCTTCTGTCTGGCTAGAGACGACCTCTACGACTACCTCGGCAGGCCGCGTGAGAGACCTGTAACGCGTGCCCACCGCGACCCGCGCATCTCGTCCGGTTCCCAGTAAGATTTCGCCTGAAGCCACTACCGCGTCCACGCGCGCGGCCATCGGAAGCGCCCTCACCGCTCGGTCCACGGCTTGAAAACTTCCTTCGATCGCTTTGCCCAGGGCCTGCGTCATGGCATCTGTCCGAGCGAGCTTTATGCCCCCCGCGTAGCCGTAGTAAGCGCCAGCCAAATCGACGTAAAACCCGTCTCCTGCAACGGAGATCTGTCTGAAGTCACGCTCACCACTAGCTTGCTCGATCTCGAGGTTGAGCGAGAGATGAGCATGATACTCGGCATAACGCGCTTTGATGCCTGCGATGATCGCGTTGAGTTGAAATCCATCGCCCAAATCCAGCCCCGAGAGCGAATCCAGAGGCGCCTGGCCCTTGGGATCAAACGTACGGTCAAACCAGGTGGGCTCAAGCGTGGTCGTGCGCAACGGAAACTCGTTGAGCATATTCGGAATGCGTTCGTTGAATCCATAAAAGAGTCGATTGCCGCGCGAGCCCGATTCGAACGAAAACTCGGTGACTCTAATCTTGAGCCGCGCAGCAGGTTCGCTGCTGGCGTGCCACGTGAAGCTCGAAAAAAGCGAGGGCTGCGAAATAGCGGCAACACCGGAGGCTGGAGGATCGTCCTGAGCAATGACGTATCTTCCGCTTTCGATGAGCTGACGCGTGAGCGTGGCTTCTAGATCTGGCCCAATGGGATAGCGAGACTCATCGGGCATTTGAATTTCGACTTTAAAGATAGGATCAACGAGGATGACGCGCTTTCCGTCTAAGGGCGCAGGATCGGGTTGCTTGGGGTGCCCCCCTGCCCACGCGAACCCGGGCAAGGAAAACAAAAGCACAAGTGGCGTGATCCGTCGTGGATCCATAAAACTCCCGTTGCCTAGGATATCGGTTTTGGGCAATTAGCGCATCTTCAGACGCACGAGATCACCCGGCAAAACCCCACGTGTGCCGTCAGCAAGCTGGTCAATCGAAGCGATGCTCGAAAGCCCATCCACATGCTGAGCTGTTCCGTAAGCAACGACCTTATAGACGCTGCAGGAGCCCGTGCAAGCGCTGGGCCTGTTTTTACCATTCCGAAGTCGATATTCACCTGCACATCCACCCCTGCCGTAGCATGGGAGGAGCTTGCGGCGATAATCTCCGTGCAACGAGCGCCCAAGCAATTCCAAACCCCGAATTCCATGGCGATCGTTCCGATGCGAACCTTGGTCTGACCCGTCAGATTGGTGATGACCGAATCACTTCCAGAGGGCGTATAACCAAACGACAATCCAAACTCGAAAGCGTTGAGCTCTAATGTCGAGACCGCCGCACGAATTTCCAGATGCTCATCACAGACTCCAGGAGCCTGAGTCAGAGGATCGGATGGCGAAAAAACCATCGTATCTGTCGTTGCGGTCGCTAGCATCGCTTGAAGGTCGGAGTTCAGATCGACGGTCGCGCCGTTGGGAAGCATGAAGGGTTTAGTGGCAATCGGCTTGAGCACAACCGCGCGAAGAGGTTGCTTCAAGGGATTTGTAGGCACAGCGCAGGCCTGAGGCTCAGTCGTGGCAGGGGCTTTCTTCCCTGCCGCGATGACATTTCTTTCCCGGTAGACAACCTCAGCAGACACGAGTCCAATGACAAAAAGCAATAAAGCGCGTTTCATGGAACCTCCTCCGGTAACCGCGTAATGCCAGTGGGTTTCCCGAGGGCTTCCCTGCGCCCCAAGCTACTGCCAGTGACTACAAAGCACCTATCGGCGGCTGGCCGGAGGAAGTGAGAAAGTTTTGACGGTGCGACGAATTATTTCTGAAAAAACATCGAGTTATCCCGAGTATCAAACGCGGGTTTTAAACTGATGAAGTGTAACGCTACCCCGCGCTTTGCGTGGTGCGTTCCTCTTTTTCCTTCTCAAGAGGAGTCAACTCACGATCGATCCTCTGACGCTCTTGAGGCGAGAGCTTGCGAACCTTCTCAATTTTTTTGCATTCTTCTGGCTCGGTCTCGTTCTTAAACTGAAACCGAATGCTCGCTGGAGGGTTGGCGCCCCAAAGGTCGCCCTGCCAGTTCCTGAGACCCGCTTCGGGCCCATTGAGCCTCAAGAAATCATCACAGCTCTTAGGATCCATCTTTTGAAGCTCATACTTCACCTTACAGACCACATCGACAAACAGCGGGTCTACTAGTTCGATCTTCAGCTCAAGCTCCGTATAAGACTTCTGCTTCCAACCGCCCAAAAAAGCGGAGAAAGAAGCATTGGGCGAGATATCCGTTCCGCTTCGATCAAAGCAGGTGCCGTCTTCTCGCAAGATCGGATAAGAAGGGTCCTCATTCGCGCTAGGACCACCATTGTTCTTACCGAACAGCACGAACTTAGCTTTTGCCGATATTCCGGCCTGCTTGATCTGAAGACTCCTGTACGAATTCTTAGCAGACCCTTCGAGCTTGCGATCCTTACCACTGATCTTGTAGGTCCAAGTGCAGTCCTTGTCGCTAAACTTGGTGGACCCCGCAGGCAGAAGACGCTCAGCAAACTGGGCTTTAAAGGATTTCGTGTCAAAAACCCCTGGAAAATATCTCCCTGCATACTCCAGGGGAGCGGACTTACAAATGGGTCCCGTGATTTGGGGCGTTGAGGGCTGAGCGGGCGCCGCCTTTGGAGTTTCTGCATTTACATTCATGAGTGAAAGCCAAAGCAAAATAACCATAAGTCCTCCCCTACGGCTGATAGCTCTGATTCAATATAATGATCTCAACGCGGCGGTTCTTCGAGCGCGAGATCACGTCGGTCTTAGAGGTTAGTGGGCGGTAGGCCGCGTATCCCGCCACACCGACGCGCTTGGGATCCAAGCCAAAGCGATCGATCCAATACTGAGCCACCCAAGCCGCGCGCGCACTGGAGATGGCCCAGCCGTTGCGCTCAGCGGGGTCGGCATGGCCTTCGATTCTAAAATTGCGCCGCGTCTTAAGAAGTACTTTTGCGAGCCGATCCAAGATGGGTCGGAGCTCAGGGCGAACGTCAGACTTGCCCTCGTCAAAAAAGGACTTCACCGCCACGCGCACAACGAGCCCTCTGCTATCGAAATCCAGCTTGAGCTCATCTGAGGTATCCGCCGTGCCTAAGTCTAAAGAGATCGTTTCTTCTAAAAGCTCTTTGATCTCCTGAAGCTCGGGATCCGGATCGGCCGCCGTGTTGGTCTTTCCAGCAGGCAGGTTGATCACGCGTCCACCGGCCATTTCCTCAAGCTCAAACGGATTGGCCGTAAAGCCGCCTGAGGCTCCGCCTAAATCGATCATCCCCACGGGGCCTGCGGTTCCAAAAGCTTGGCGAATGGAAAGGGCTGCGGCCTTGAACTTCGATGCATCGGCCTTGGACGTCGCGTACAAGATGACGAAGAACGCAAAGAGCAGAGTGATGAAGTCAGCGTAGGACACCAACCAGCGCTCAAGATTGACGTGCTCGGGGTGTTTCTTGCGCACGCTCGCCTAGCCTTTCTTGTCGTCCGTGCGTCTCAGATGCTCTTCGACGAAAACCTCGAGTTTTTCCTGCAAAAAGTGAGGATTTAAGCCTTCTTGAATCCCGACCACGCCGAGTTTCACGACTTCTTTTGCCATCATGCGCTGAGCGGCCTTGCGCTTGAGCTTGGTGCCCCAGGGAATCAGGATCAGATTGGCAGCGCCCACTCCGTACACCGTAGCGACGAAGGCCACGGCGATACCTTCACCGAGTTTGGAGGGGTCATTGAGCTGAGACATGACGTGAATCAGACCCAACACCGCTCCGATGATCCCGATCGTGGGCGAGTAACCGCCGGCGCCTTCAAACACCTTGCCTGCAGCTTCTTCTTCTTCGAACGCCAGATAGATCTCCGTATCGATGATCTCTTTGACCGTATTGGGTTCGAAACCGTCGACGACGTACTTGATGGATTTCTTGAAAAGCGGGTTGGTGATGGACTCGCGCTGGCCTTCGACAGCCAGAACCCCCTCTTTGCGGGCGATCGTGGCGATGCGAATGATCTCGTCGATCAGTGGCCTCACGTCCAGATCCACGTTCTGGTAGATCACCGGAAGCATGGAGATGGCTTTCTTAATATCGTTTGTCGGAAAGGATACGAGCATGGCTCCGAAGGTGCCCCCCAGCACGATCAGCGCCGCCGTACCTTGCATGATCTGACCGATGTGACCGCCTTCTAGGATCTGGCCCCCGACCACTGAAGTCACACCCAACAACGTACCGATGAGCGAAGCTAAATCCATTAGGCGTGCTCCTCTAGGGGTCTAGATTGTCCGAGTGGGTCTCTAAAAACATTTTGGCGATACTGAGTCACAGCGGCCACCACAGCGGAGACGCCTTCTTTGACCATGAACTTCTCGCCGCTTGAGAGCGTAATGATAGTATCCGGAGTCGCTTCGACAAACTTAATGAGCTCGGCATTGAGAACGAACTCCTTGCCGTTTAAGCGCGTGAGCTGAATCATGAACGGTTGCGGCCTCTTATCAATATTGTAGACTTCTCAAAGGGCGTGTCAAACATCGCGTCGCCCGGAAACGAGTTCTCTCGTGTTTTCTTCGCCAGATACCTCCGTTCGCGGACATTCGGTGCACGACCAACAGGCATCAGTCGGCATCAAAGTTTTGACGCTCGCATTGGACGCGTTGCTGGCGTCCAGTCTGGCCCTGTTCGCTGCGCTCGTTCTAAAAACCCGATGGGTCGTCACTCCGCTCACTCCGATCATTCTGTACGCAGCCTTCGTGGGCGTCTGGGCCGCGCTCAGGCTTGCGGCAGGCCGCTCATTTGGCGAATGGGTGATGGATCTTGAACCCGCTCAAGGATCTCGCTGGCGAGTTTGGAAAATCTATCAGCGCGCCGGCACGACGACGCAAAGACAAGCCTTGCGCTGGGCAGCCTCCTGCGTTGCACTGATTATTTTTTGCGCGGGGCTTTTTCAATTCACCACCCGCACCAATCCTTACCTTTTGATCGCTGAATTCGAATCCGTTCAGCCTTCCTTCCCCACGGACAACGCGCGGTGGGGTGTGCTGCCTTTTTTCTTCTCGATCGGGGCTTGGCCCAAGCAGTACGCAGGCCAACCCGTGCTCTACTCCCTTCCCTACCAAAAAGGCCCACCTACGGTTTTCCCGGGCCGCGTCATCGCTCGCTGGGAATCGCCCGATGTACGGGTCACAATCGAAGGCCCCAAAACCCCCAGCGCGACGAGCTCGCGCGCTGCGATCAAAGAATGCCTGCGCTCTTCGGCTCTCTCCTGTCATGCGCTTCGCGCCCAAGTGCTCTCGCGGCATGTCGAAGAAATGGACCAAGCCGTTCACCCCCACTCTTGGCACCTGAGCTGGTTTGAGATCGAGAACCCAGCGCTCACGCGCGACAACTCTCCTCGTGGATTGGCTCTGGTAGCCGAAGGACAAAGATTTACGCAAACTCGTTTTATCTTCGTCACTCCTCAGGGCACTCACCAAGCGATGTGGTTGGACGCTCCCACCGGAGGAGCCGGCGACGGCGCGCGCAAGCTCTTTGAGCAAGTGCGATCGGGCATGCTGTTAGGCGATGCGCTGGACCAAGGAGAATCTTGGAGCGCGCAGCTCGTGCGCAATCTCCAAGTAAAAGGAAAAACCAAGACAGCAGAGCAGTGGGCCGAAGTCCTCTCCGCTCTCATCGCGCGCTTCACCGTAGAGCCCAAGGACTTCTTAGCGGTGTACCACTTAGGTGGATCGGCTCACTTGGCGCTTCAGTATGCGCTCAAGGAACACGCCGAGTGGGTCAGACCTTTGGGAGAGCTCGTGGAGAGCGCTTATCACTT
>JBGAWT010000164.1:0-7693 GCA_044227445.1 Bdellovibrionia bacterium
AGGCTCAGCAGAGCCAGCGCCCCCCAAAAAATCTCCGTTGGAATGCGTTTCCAAGTGTCTTTTCGTGTCGGCATCCTGCCCTCTTTTTTAGCGATCTTACGATTGTAACTCAATCCTGACAGCATGAGTCATATAAATAAAACTGTGTAAAATCCAAGACTTGAGATACCTCAGAAGTGAGATTCTTAATTTTTCTGGAAAATCTGTTTTCGCTTTTTAAATCAGTAACTTAAGTGATCTCAAAGTTTTGACCCTACGCGTCATTCTTGAGAAAATAGAAGGACGTTTCTCGAAATGATTCGACACACGACAGGGCCAAACGCAAGCCTAGGAGGACGTTGGTTTATGCGTGATCTGAAAGAGAACTTTAAGAGTTCTGGGTACAGTCTAGAAGACCTGTACTTTCATCGATTGAATGCGACTCTCATCGAACAAATCCGCGAAAAATACAAAGATCAGAAAGTCATCTCTCTGACCGATGTTCGCAAAGAGATGGAAACACAAAAGAAAGAAATGACCGCTCCTAGCGGTCAGGCGCCGCCTGGTCGCAAAAGCGCAGCTTAGTTTTGGTCTATTGCGCGCGCCCGCTTGGGAGAGATCCTGGGCGGGCGCGATGCTTTTTGGGGGGCAGAAGGAGTCTGCAGTTTGAGTACAGTTTCAGAGGCAGTCCCAACACTTGCAGCACTGTAAGGCGAAGAGTTTGAGCTGGTCGGAGGAGATTCATTTGTTTGGTCATGCGAGCGCTTTACAGAGCTGACAAATGACAGTTAAAATATTCGAAAGAGGAAGAAACAGATGAAGCACGGAATCGCAATGTTGGTATTTCTATTGAGCTCTAGTGCCTATTGCGAGCCGTCTAAAGATCTCATCGCGGGCAGCATCAAATTTGATTCGTCCCTTTCTATGGTTCAAGTTGGTGAAATTGGAAAACAGCTTACCAATGAAGATCCTAACTTCGTTTCCATGTTGGTTGTTGGTAGTGGACCGAAGCAATTTTCGCTTCATTTTCAATACAAAGCTAAGACGCATCCTGCACGCACGGAAGAGTTTGAGGGGTACAAAGTCAGACTAAGAAAACTTGCAGGTTCACATTTCACGGGATGGTCAATTAGCAGCGCCGTAGAAATCCTGAAGTAATTCAAACCCCTACTCACCCGTGTGCTCGCGAACTTTGAAACCAAAGAAAAACCGAGTGACCTAGGAGAGTACTTCGGGCGCCCGAAGTAACCATCAGGAACAGTCAAACTCCCAAACTATCCCCGCTCCTTCTCCTCAGCCAACTGCATCCATTCGCCCTCAAGCGAGTTGAGCTCCGCGCCCTTCTTACTCATTTCATCCACCCACTCAGGCTTGTGCTCCGTGCTCTCTGCCAGGCGAGCGTTGAGCTCAGTGACTTCGCCGTGCAAGGTCGCCATGCGCTTTTCGATCTCTCCGATGCGTTTCTGAACGGCCCTTGCGCGACGTTCGGCTTCTTTCTTTTTTTCCCAGGACTCGGCGCCCGCGCTCTTGCTCGCACCGGCCTTGGGGGCCTGCTCAACGGACTCTTCTTCCTGCGCGTGGAGCGTGCGCTCCAAGTTCCACACATACTCATCGTAGGTACCTGGGTAGAGCCTCACATGACCGCCATCGACCTCCAGGATTTTGGTGGCCACACGCCCTGTAAATCCGCGGTCATGGCTCACGACTACGACCGTGCCCTCGTAATCTTGGAGTGCGCGTGTCAGCGCCTCGACCGTATTGAAATCCAAGTGATTGGTGGGCTCGTCCAAAATCAGGCAAGGCGCCTTCTTGAGAAGCACGCGCGCCAGCGCCACGCGCGATTTTTCGCCGCCTGAGAGAACCGAAACCTTCTTTCGAACGTCATCACCCGAAAAAAGCAGCGAGCCCGCGAGATCCAAAATGTCTTGAGGCAAGAGCTCCGAGTGCGCCGCTCGCTCCATCGATTGATAAACCGTGTCGGCGGGATTGAGCTCTTCGACCACGTGCTGCGCAAAGAGAGCCAGCTCCACGCCAAACCCGCGCTTAACCGTGCCTGCTTGGGGCTGTAGCACGCCGCTCAAACCTTTGAGCAGCGTCGATTTGCCTGCGCCATTGAGGCCCAACACACCCACATGATCTCCGCGCGAGATGACAAGCGACATGTCGCTGAGCACGCGCCTCTCACCATATCCAAACGCAGCGCCTTCGATCTGAAGCGCAAGCTTTCCGGTTTTTGACGGAGGCGGAATTCGGATCGTGGCGCTCACCGGCAAGGGTTTGACGTCTACAGACTCCATCTTTGCCAAAGTCTTGAGCCTGGATTGGGCTTGGCGCGCCTTGGTGGCCTTGGCTCCGAAGCGCGCGACGAAATCCAGGATCGAGGCGCGTTTTTCGGCCAAGCTTTGGGCTCGCGCCTCGATCTGGGTTCGGATCATCTGCTTGAGCTCGAAGTAATCGTCGATATTGCCGCCAAATTTGGTGACCTCACCGCCTTCGATTTCCAAAATATGGTCAGTGGTGCGACGCAAAAACTCTCGATCGTGCGAGATGAGCAAAAAAGCGCCTTCGTAGCCCTGAAGGAACTTCTCAAGCAGCAGGGTCGTCTCTAAATCCAGATAGTTGGTGGGCTCGTCCAAAAGCATGAGGTTGGGATCTTGGCCCAGGAGCCCCATGAGCTTGATGCGCATGCGATAACCGCCGCTGAGCGAGAGCACGGGTGTATCGAGCAACCTCTCATTGAGCTGAAGCACCTTACCGCGCGACTTGGTTTCCCAAATCGGGAGCTGGGTGACTCGCTCCAGGTAGCTGTTGCCCGTCTCACCAGGCTCCCAGTGATCGTGCTGCGAGAGATAGCCCAAACGCAGGCGCTGGGAGCGGGTCACCGTACCTCGATCAAGCGGTTCTTGACCCAAAAGAGCTTTAAATAACGTCGATTTACCCGCCCCGTTAGGTCCAATGACACCCACGTGCTCGCCTTCATTGATGGCAAACGTCGCGTTCTCAAAGAGCACGCGCGAGCCATAGGCTTTTTCGCCATTTTGAAGCTGGAGGAGGGTCTCAGGACCTGCCATGTGAGGTGATTTACCCGGTTTATAGCGCCGAGTCACGCGGCAGGTGACGAGTCAGAGGCATTTCAGCGAACAAATCGTCCGCTGAAATAGCCTCTGACTCGCAATCGATCCAAAAAACCTTTCCTCAACTCCTTGCCGCATCCAGCCGAATAAAAAATGTGCCCCACGATTTCGCAACAAAGATGGTCGACCCCGAACAGGCATTGCGCTTCCTGTGCAAGAGCGAGTTGGGTCGCCGTACGCTCGAGACGTTCTTACCGATGTACACGCGGGGGTTAGTGAAGTTTGCCCATTACCCGGCGCATATCTTGGCGCAGCTCGATGCAGTCCTCCAACCTGGCCAACCCGTAGGCGCCTGCTTTGAGAACGACGGTACGCGCGGGACGATCTACTACGATCCGCGCGCACCCTTTGGCGTGCTCATCGCCTATCTGTTTCACGAGATTGTCCATGCCGTAGACCCCTCCCTTTGGAGCGATGCTTTGCACGATCTGCCACGCGAAAAGCGCGGGCCTAAACTGCTTGACGCCGAAGCGCGCGCTTTCGAAAAACAGCAGCAGCTCCTAGCCGAGCTCAAAGAACGCGAACCGACGTTTGCTGAGTTTCTAAAAAACCACGCGCCCCAAGCGCGCGTTTTGCACGAGCGCCTTACCGCACCTGAGATTCAGGCGCTTTACGATTTTTCTTCTGATTCTGAGGATTAACCGCAGCGAGCTGGCGAGAAGCCTTGAGCGGCTCGGGCTTCTTTCCGTCCGCTTTTGCAGGATCCGCATCTTTGGGCTCAGCCTTGGCAAGCTCCACGGGATTGGGCATGGGCTTCATCGAAGGCGGAAGCGTCCGGAGCGCCAGCGACACGAACGACCAGCGCGGTTTCTGGAGGTCGTACCGATCGACCGAAGGAAATTTCTTTACCCAGCGGTCGGCAATGCCGCCTTGTGAACTCAAATGCAGGTGAGAGCCTGTCGAAAGGCCCGTGTTGCCCACGTATCCGACGAGCTGGCCTTGCCTCACGCGTGAGCCCACGATCAGATTGGGAGCAAACCCGCGCAGGTGTTTGTAGGCGCTTGAGTAAAACGTCGTGTGACGGACCTTGAGCACCTTGCCTCCGTCGGCGGTGTCTTTGGCTTCGATCACCTCACCGTCGCCCACGGATCTAACCGGAGTACCGGGCACAGCCGCGTAATCCACGCCCAAGTGAGGGCGATGGCGCTTTAAGATGGGGTGCAATCTGTCTTGGGTAAAGCGCGAGGTGATGCGCCCGTAGACGATCGGGCTCTTTAGGAAAAGCCTCCTCAGGCTTGAGCCCTCGGGCGTGAAGTAACCCATTTCTTTTCCGTTACGCCTAAAAAGCAGCGCTGTGTACGTATCGCCTTGGGATTCGAACTCCGCTGCGATGATCTTGCCCCAGCCTAGCCTGCGGCCATCCATCCACTTCTCTTCGACCGACATGCGCCACGAATCGCCCTTGCGAACCTCGCGAGCGAAGTCCACTTGCCAGGCAAATATCTCGGCCAAGTCAGCCACGAGCTGCGGGTCGAGCTTCGCTTCGCGAGCCGAATCCCACATCGTGGTCTTAACGAGCGCTGAGTAGGTCATGATGCGAATGTCGACTTTAAGCTCCGTATGCTCGGAGGCAAAAAGAGTGGCAGGCGCGCGGTAAGCGAGCGTCGTGCCGGTCGTGGCGCGCCTTGCGATCCAAGCTCCAGGCGAATCCTGCCCGCTCAGATGCACGGCCCACTTCACGAGCGTGTCACGCTTGGGGATGACACGAGTCACGTCGACCCACTTTTCGATCGCAAGCTCAAAGCGAACACCAGTAAGTAGCGAAACGGGGCCTTGTGCGTATTGAACGATCACGCGCATTCCAGGCTTGAGCGTTTTGAGCTCCACGTACTTGGGAATTTCTTTCTTGAGCTCCTTGAGCTCATCGGGCTTGGCGACAACCCACTGCTTAATGGCCTCGTCCGCAGTCATGGGGTGCGTGATGTCGAACACTTGCTCGTAAGGACCCAGCGGCTCCAGGCGGACGACGCGGGTCTTCACCCGCCCTGGTCGTGTTTCAACGACAAACGGATCGATCGAAACCCAATAGCTCAGATAAATGGAAACAGCGGCTAATGCCCAGAGTCCCCGCCTCGTCCATTTAGGTCGCATTCGAAGTGCGCTCAAAGCACACCTCCCTACGACAGACGTATCGGCAGTTTTGGAGCCTTAAACGGCTCTATTTAACAGTTCTATGATGAACAAACTAACGCGCCGCGATGCGATAAATCGTCGTGCTTTCGAGGAGTTCGCCCGGCCTCAGGACCGTCGACGGAAAGCCCGGTTGGTTAGGCGAATCAGAAAAGTGTTGCGCCTCCAAGGCGATGCCTTGATGCGAAGCAGCAAGGAACTTCCCCGTGTAAATCTGTAAACCGGGCTCGGTGGTGAGAACTTCGAGCAAGCGGCCGGAATTTGGGTCTCTGAGGCGGGCTGCGAGCTTTAAACCACTTTGTTTACCAAGCACAAAACAGTGATCGTAATCGCCTTGGCGGCGCGCACCGATTGCCGTGGGGTGAGAAAAATCAAAATCCGTCGCGTGAGTGGGCGCGATCTCGCCCGTTGGAATGAGATCACCGGTTAGCGGTACGTAGCTTTGCGCAGCGATCTCAAGTTCATGACCTAGGATCGTCCCCTCACCCGCTAAATTAAAATACGCGTGATGAGTGAGATTCACAGGCGTCGGTTTGTCCGTCTCTGCACGGTAACGAATCACGAGCTCGTTTTGCTCGGTGAGCCGGTAAGACACGACGACTGAGAGGTTGCCTGGATATCCTTCTTCGCCGTCGGGGCTTGAATAAGAAAACTCGATGGCGCGATCCGTTTTTTTTGCTGCCCATGTCTTCTTATCGAATCCCTCCGCCCCACCATGAAGATGATTGGATCCATCATTGCGCGAAAGCTCAAAGGCTCGTCCACCCAGCGCAAAACGCCCTTGGGCGATGCGACCCGCGAAGCGGCCGACGACTGCTCCCGCGTAAGCCCCAGGGTCGCTATGCCCGACAACGAGGTTTGGCCCCCTTGCAATTGAGAGCGACACAAGTGCAGCGCCTCGCGCCGAAAAGCGGGCCTCCAGTCCATGCGAGTTGGTAAGCGTGTACAGATTTGCCAGCATCGTTTAAGAAATTAGCACATGCTCCCAAAAGATATCGAACTGCACGCTCCCCACCCCTCTTTTAAGGCGACCTATCTTAAGGGCTTTGAAGAACTAGAAAACGACAGCGATCGCTCTGCTTGGGTTTACTTAGGCGATACGGCCCCGCGAGACGTTCCTCATAAAGACTTCACAGGTTACGTTCAGACGCTCCAACAGCGTCAGACCAACCCACCACCAGGCTTTGTATGTGACACGACCTACTGGGCGATCTCCCAAGGCGAAATGGTGGGCCGAATCTCGGTTCGCCACGAGCTCAATGAATTTCTCAGCAAAGTGGGCGGCCACATTGGCTACATCGTGCGGCCCTCAGCGCGTGGGCAGGGCGTGGCGACCGAGATGCTCAAACAGGTCCTTCGAGCCCCCGTCGCTCGGTCGATCGGAAAACTGCTGCTCACCTGCGACGAGGCAAATCTGGCCTCCGAGCGCACGATCCTAAAGTGTGGCGGAGTTTTCCATTCTATCGTCGAAGTCGGGAGCCATCGGGCAAGGAAGAAGCACTTTTGGATCACTGTTTCTTAGATTAGGTGAGTCAAAGCCATTTCAGCAGACGCTTCGTCTGTTGAAATCCAAGTGAGCCCGAGTCACTCACCCCTCAACAGACGATAAGTCTGCAGAAACCCCTCTGAGTCACTTGGGGCGCTACGCAAGATGCTTAAACACCATGATGTCCACAGCTGCCGCTGCCATCAAACCACCGATCAAGCCCCCCGCGACTCCCCCTGACGCGACGTCCGAGCCCGCAAGATAGAAGCCCTTAAGCGGCGTGCGAGCGCTCAACGCGCGCGAAGTGAAGCGTTTAGGCGTGTGCTCCAGACCATAGATCCCACCCTTCAAGACCGAGCCATTGAAGAAGCTCGTCGAAAGCGGCGTGGACATCTCGCAGTAAGCGATTCGCTTGCCCATCTCCGGGAACTTTTGTTTAAACGCCGAAATCAGACGCTCTTCGATCTGCTTTTTGAACTGCGTGTACTCCGTTGGCCTCAGTCCGCGCCTGGAGTCCGTCCACTTAGCGAAATTCTCCCAAGGGACAAACGTGACGACTTCGGCTGTCGAAGTGGCAGGCGGGTGAGCAGGATCCTTGACCGAAGGAAAAGAGACGAACAAGCAGGGCGGAAATTCATTGGGATCATCCAAGTTCCAAATTCCCTTTTCGATGTCCCACGAATTATAAAACCATTGGCTGGAGCGCGTCGCACCATAAGGCTCGATCGGCTCATTGAAGCCCATGTACAAGCTCAGGTGGCAGGGAGAAGGCCCAAAGCTGCGGATCTCTTCTGCCCACTCGCGTGGCGCCTGCTCCTCGCTCAAAAGATGATCTACCGAAAACCGCGCGCCTGCTGCCGATATCACGGTGGGAGCGGTGAACTCGCGACCATTCTCAAGACGAACGCCCACAGCGCGACCGCCCTTGGTGATGATCTGCTTTACGGGAGCACGCACCAACACC
>JBGAWT010000165.1:0-8378 GCA_044227445.1 Bdellovibrionia bacterium
CTCGTCGAATCATCTCACTCAGATCGCAAAGGCCACTTATAGTTTCGTTAACCTTGCCTGCGCTCATAGATGTTTTTACTTCGATGATCCCTTTACAGGCATCAGGAGTAACGATCACCAGATCTCCATCACGAAATAAGGTCGGCTTCGTCCTATCGTAAAGCAGTATGTCGATCTGTCGACTTGGACCCCCTTGAGTAACAACGAAACCTCGTCCAACACCAATATCGACGGGCAAATGTCGCCTCAAGACCGCGCGAAGAATGCTTTCTTTGTGCTCTCCATCTGTCAACCAATGACGATCACCAATCAAAGAACGAACACGATCTTTGAGTGATTCAAACTCCGCGCCTAAGGATCTAAAATAAACCTGGTTAAACATTCAAAAGTTGCTTTTTCTAACTGAGCTGTCTTGAACCTGGGATTTGTCAATCATTCGTCTTTCCCTTCAATCTTGTTACATCGTGTACGACTCCCCCTAGAGCGATCACGGTAGAGGCTAAATCTTGGTCATTTGTGACTAAAATAAAGCCTCGTTCTATTGCTAGCTCTCCAATGAGAGCGTCATGGATATGTGATTTATTTTTTCTTTTCTTCCTACTGCTCAAAGAGTCCAAAATCTTTTGGTAGGTTACCCCGTTTCCAATCCTAGCCGCTCCAATGCGAGAAACGCCCAAAACTAGAGTATTTGTAGGTTCAATGTGATCGGGCAGCATATTAAGCCAGCCCAGCATCTTCTCTTTTTTATTTTTGTCCTGGCACGCCCAAATCTCATCCCTTTGCAGATGCGTCACAAAGATAGGAAACCCAATAGGCAAGTCTTCCTTGGAAATTTTCCCCTCTACCAAATGATTGAACACATTCGTATCAAGCAAAAATCCCCTCATTTGCTTTTCGCCGGGTTGCATCACAGTAAGGTATTCTAAATAAAATTAAGTAATTTTCCACCGACTTTGCTTTCGAGCCCAGCGCGGCAGCCTAGAACCTCCCCAGACCGCCGCGCCGCCCACCACCTACCCCCTACTTCTCAGCATCTCGACTGCCACGATCAACACGATGATCCCCGCGATCGCCACCGCCACCCAGACCCCACTGGTCGTAGGTGCGTCCTCGTATGAGTCTTTCTTTTTCTCTGTCATAAATATTTCCCTTAAATAGTTGAACGAACGGCGCGCGTACGCGGGCCGTCCAAAGTTTGAACAAAATGTGTGTAAGGAATCGACTTAGGCAGCCGCAGGAGGGCGCTTTGGACGCAGGAGATTAGGCTCCTGATACGGAACCTTAAAAACAGGCGTGAACGGGTAAACGACTTCAAAGGTAGCTAGCACAAAAGGAACCATGACCTGCGCCGAACAAGAAACAGCATTAAGATCCAGCCCGTCATCCCCGGACGGCATCGAAGCAGGAGCATCAGACCCCAAAGGCCCCCCATCCACCACAAGCTTCCCAATCTTCGGCGAGTGAACCTCGCGCACAAAAGACGTCGACGAATCGAGCGTCACTTCAGCGAGCAACGCAACCAGGCAGAGCAAAGCGGTGAGAACTCCTCGCTTGAGCATCCTGCTAAGACTGCCACAAAGGAGCCCCGCATTCCAGAACCGCACTCCCCAGTTGCATTAAACCCGCCACTGCTTATAGTCAGCCCATGAGCCAATACATCGACTGCTTCGTGATGCCCGTCCCGAAAAAGAATCTCGCCGCTTACCGCAAGATGGCAAAAGCCTCGGCCAAAGCTTGGAAGAAAGCCGGCGCGCTGAAGTACGTCGAAGCCATCGGCGATGATGTGCCCAAGGGCAAGATCACGTCGTTCCCAAAAAGCGTGAAGCTCAAGACCGGCGAGAAAGTCGTCTTTGGCTACGCCATCTACAAATCGCGCGCGCACCGCGACGCCGTGATGAAGCGCGTGCACAAAGATCCCGTGTTAGCTGAGTTCTGGGAGAACATGCCGTTTGACGGCATGCGCATGATCTGGGGCGGCTTCAAGGGCTTCACGAGCGCGTAGCTCCAAGCTCACTGCACCAACAAGATCAACATGTCCTGGAGCTGATTGAGCCTCAAGGCTCTTCTCATCGTCGCTCGCAGGCACGGCATTCTGATTCCAGCTGCATTCGGATCCTCGATATAGGGCAATAGCCTGCTTGCGTCGTAGGGTTTGAAGCCCGGCCCCTTGAGCTGCTTGATGAGTGCTCGTGCCATGTCCTCTGTGATCAGTCGCTCGCGCGCGGTGGGCGCGATCTTGGACGTGGCGGTTTCTTCCATCGCGTCGATCGCCTCTTGTACGTTCTTGATGTGCCGAACTTCTCCCTGAGCGAATCCCGCGCGACGTTTAGCCAGTCTTTGTCCACGACGTTGTCAGTGAGGTACTTGAAGTGCGGGTTGGGAAGGCTCAGCAGATTAAGCTTCATGTTCTTCCACTCTTCAAAGCCCTTGGTGACGTAGGTGACGCCGATATCCACGATCGTCCAGCGGTGGTTGTCCAGGTCGTACATGATGTTGCCCCAGTGCAGATCCCCGACCCGAACGCCGCTGCGGCTCACGGCTTTCATCCACTCCACGAACGCGCGGTGCATTTGGATTTGCTCATCGTAGGAGAGCAGGTGCCTCTTGTCGAAGATCTCCTCCAACGTCATACCGCGGATGAAGTCTTTGACGACAAACAGGCGCGGATCTGACTCGCGCAAAACGGCCGCATGATGCAGCGTCGTTTTTTCGGCCAGCAGATCCATCCCCTCGACTTCGTCCACCATGAATTTGTAGGCGCGCGCGTTGCTGCTCTGAAACTTAATGATCTTAGGCGGGTGGGTACCTTCGATGAGAAACACCGATCCCATATTGCCAAAGCCGATCCGAGCTCCGAGCTTGTAGGTAAACACCCTACCGTCCGTTCTCTTGTAGACAAACGTCATGCCCTCTTTGAGGCTCGGTCCGACTAAGACGCGCTCGGACTCGTTGTCCATCTGAGCTTCTTCAAAGACGCGCGTGCCCGGGGGCTCTTCGGCCAAAGCAAATGGCATCGCCAGCCACGACGCGGCTGCGAGCACTCCAAGCCATTTGCGCAACACTGCCCACCTTTGGGTCAAGACACTCCCCCTCTTCTCTCTTTTCGAGCGAAGCCAGCGGATCCTTAGCGAATTGGCTTACTTCGAGGTGCCGCGCGCCGCAGCAGCGCTTTTTCCTTTGAATTCATGGGCTTTACACTCCATTGACTTGATTATTTTGGTCAATTATAGAGAAGGCGCTCAGGAGCACCATGCGATTTCTTTGGCTTTTTCTCATCGCGCTTTGGTCTCAGAACCTCCTCGCAGGGGGCCTGGAGCTGTATTCAGAGCGCCCCGCCATCTTAGAACTCTCCCCAGAACGCATTAAAACCGCTCCTGACGAGTGGGGCCGGCTAAAAGACGCGCACCTGCACGGGCTTGCGGCATTGGTGGAGCTCTATCCCACGGAGCACATCTACTTTCTTGCTCGCGACGCCGAGTACCTCTACGACCTTTTGCGCGTCCTGGGGCAAGAGGATAAAGCCCTGAACACGCGCATCCACCTGCTCAATATCTCGCGCAAAAACCAAAATGACCCCAACGTCAAAAAATACCTCGCGCAAGAAGGCTTGAGCGAGGCGGCCTTATCCAAGGGAGGCCGTGCCGTTTTGATCGACACAGGGTTTCGCGGCTCCATCATCAAAACTGTTCAGAATTTGTTCCCGACTTACGCCGAGCAGATCCACGGACACCTGATCATCTCTGACTCGCAGCAGTTTCCTTCGCTCCGAGCCTTTTTGGCTCAACTCAATCCGGAGTCCGTAAGAAAAGGCCCAGGATCTCTCTCAGGCACGCTCTTGGGCTACGAGTACATGCCTCGCTTCGCCTACCGGTCCGAAGGATTCAAGAAGGTGGGCGATGAGTGGGTGGCGTTTTCACAAAACAACGAATCCGACGGCAAAGTCTCCCGCAGCAAAGCCCTCACCTACATGCGCGATATCAGGGAGTATGGATCACGCTCCGAGAACAAACAGCGTTTTGCCGTGCTTCGCGACCAATGGCGCCGCATCCAGAAGTTTGCCGGCGCAAATGACTCCTTGAGTTTAAATTATGAACTTCGACGGCTGATCGGAACCCAAGGCCAGATAGGCGAAGCCGTGGCACGAGACTTCTTAGATTTCCAGAGCACCAATGGCCGCACTCCGATTGCAGGGGTCACGGCCCAAAGCCTCAACCTCACTGAATCAAAGATTTTAATACCTACGAAGGCTCGCTGGACCTGCCGCCCGAACTTTCAAAATACAAAACCAACGGCATGAAGCTGGTCGAGGACCTCATCGCCTCCAAGGAGTGGAGCAAGCTGGGCTATCTCATCGATTACATGGACCGCGACAGCGAGTTCTTTATCGACGTGGCCGAAGTCCTGGCGTCCAAAAAACCTACCGCTCCTCTGCTCGGAGTAGCAACCGCGATCCTGATCAAAGGCGGCCAGCCAGCTTTGGAGCTGGCAAGATATACCATTAAGAAAAAGAGTGGGCCGAGGCCCCCGAGATGCAAACGGCCCTTGTGCGAGCGTTGATTCAAGCTTCGGCTGCTGGCAGCTGGTGGGACGTCAAGAACTTGCTCGTCGAGCACTACTCCAGCAGCAAATTCAAAGGACGTCGGCAGATCTTCGCCCTGTTCGTCGATGCCGTGGGAGAAAGGGGCTGGGCTGACTCCGTCTTCTCTTGGAACGAATTTCCGGAAGCTTTTGAGAAACTCATCAACCACGCAACGACCGATCAGCTCGACAAAGTGGTTTTGGTCGCAGGCCAAAAGGGCGTGAGCGCCGAGCTGGTCGAAAAGCTCCTGGCGCGGGTGGAGCAGAACCCCCGTCCCATCGACGTAGAAAAATTCTTGCAGTACTTTCCCGTGGCCTTTTGGAAGAAAAACCCCGATCTCTTTAAGCGCGTCACCGTCCTTGCAAAGGGCATCGAGTACCCGGAGCTCAGACGCGAGCGCCAAGCCGATCTGAGGAAGATCAAAAAAGAAATGGGCGGAAAGATCCCCAAGGCCTGCCTGAAGGCCACAGCTTCGCGCAAGTCATAGCGAAAAACACCCTACTTCGACCTAGCGCAACCCCGAGCTGCCTTGATATGTCTGCGTTAGGGGACGCAACGGGGTGATTGAGCAGCTGAAAAGACTTCTGCCGCTATTCGTGTTTTTTGCAGCGCAGCCCTTTTCTGTCGCGGCGTCGGATTGCGCGCGGCTAGGCGAAGACCACATCGAAGCTACCGTCAACTCACCCGAGGGCAAACTGCTCAGGTCCCGCTGCTTCAAGGGAGACACTCCCGATGGACCCGCACGCGAGTACGGCGAAGATGGCCGTCTGCTTCTCGAAGGCCAGTACAAAGACGGCGAGATGGACGGCGACTGGGTTCGGTACTACCCCAACGGCGTACTCAAAGACCGAGGCCGATGGAACAAAGGCAAACCGGTAGGCCATTGGGTCAAGAACTACGAAAACGGAAAGCCCCGCTTTGACGGCGAGTTTTCGGCCCAACGGAGAGCCCACTTGCCAGCCCGAGGTCTGGGAGCGGACGGAAAACAAATTCCCGCTAGCTCCGAAGCCGGTGCGCTCGCGGTGTGTGAACGAAGCTTTTTTCCGACCAAGCGGTTGATCTACTATCAACTCATCGCAGGCGGATTGGGGCTCATGCAAACCTCAGGCGGCCTAAGCGTCTCGCCTTTTGCGGGCGCGACAGCCCACCTCCGCTTGGGCTCGCTCTTCTCGATCGGCTTAGGACTTGAGATCTCGACACTGCTCACCCAAAGCACGCCTCGCTACATGTGGACTGCCCAAGCCAACTTAGGAATTTATCTCGCTGCCTTTCGCTGGGTGCTTGTGGGCATCGGCGGCGGCGCCCAGATGTGGATCAACATGGTGAGGCCCTATCCCGAAGTTCAAGCCGAGCTCGTGTTCAAACTTCCCTTCAAGCCGCTTTGGGTCATCCAAAACATTCACCTCTCGGGCACAGTGTTTTTCTACCCTGGAGACACGACTTATATCTCGCGCATCGGATTGGGGATCCCGATATGAAGGCGCTGAGGCTGATCCTTCTCGTGACTGTCGCTGCGGGTGTCTTGGGCTGCGGGCGCGGCATCAACATCTTGTCGATTACCGGCGTATTTCCTTCGCACTACATCTCTCAGGAGCAAAACGTGATTTCGATCACCGGCTCCCAGTTCACTCCCGACACGAAGGCCTGGGTGGATGGCGCAGCCTGTGCGCCCACGCGGTATATCTCAAAAACCCAGCTGGATTGCGCACTCCCCTTCCAGAGCGCCGGTGCAGCGACAGTGACCGTCCAAAACGGATCCGGAACCCAAGTCTCCGAGCGAAATTTTCTAGAGCGCGACAGCATGATCTATCTTATGTGTACGACCACGGCTAAGCTTGCGAGCTACCGAGTCAACCTCGGCACGGGTGGGCTTACCGAGACTTCCAATCAAGCCCCTGCGGCGCCAACCGAAGTAGCGGTGGACCCTTTCAACCGAAGCATCGCACTGGGCAATACCTCCTCGGTCACTTCATTCGGCATCAGCCCACAGGGGGTTTTGACCGCCCATCCCAACTCACCTGTCACCTCGATCGCCAGCGCGCTCGGAGTAGTGTTCGATCCGTTGGGCCAGTTTATTTGGCTCGGATCGAGCAGCGGGATGCTCGTTGGTTCGCATGGGCTAGCGCCCAATACGGCCATACTCTCGGCAGTCAGCGCTTCGGGAGCATTTCCCGCCAACCAACTTCCGCCTCTAGCCGTACATCCGAGCGGAAACTTCATGGTTGCAGGCGAAGGAGCCGCCGGCCTGAGATCCGGGATCATCAATCGAGCGACAGGGATTCCTACCGCAGGCACCACAACCGGTGGCGCGGCACCCTCGAGCGCTGTTTTCACTCCGGACGGAAGTTTCGTCTACTATGGCGCCACGTCGAGCATCTACGGCTACAAGATCACCTCGACCTCAACAGGAGCCGTGACAGCCGTCCCAGGTAACCCGTACAGCAATTCATCGACCATTACCTTCCTCGCAACCGATTCCAAAGGAAGATTCCTGTACGCAGGTTCGGGATCAGATATCCGCGTGTATACGATCGGAACCGACGGAACGCTTGCTGCGATCCCTGGAAGCCCTTTTACCGGGCTGACCGCCGCAGTCGGCATGGCAATTGACCCGAGCGGCAGCTACATCTACGGGGGAGTGGGAACGAACATCAATTACGCTAGGATCAATCCGGCCACCGGAGCGCTCTCAGAGTACTCCACTGCCGTGTCAGGAGCCTGCTCGAGCACGATGTTCCGATTGGTCGCCGGAAAGTGACTATTCGAACAGGGGCGTTTTCTTTTTCTTCCACCCAAAGAAGTAGCGCGGCTCTTCGAACTTAACCTCAATTCCTTCGGCAAAAAGCCTATCGGCGTTGGTGTGATCGTTACCCTTGGTTTTATCGGGACGAAGCTCGCCTTTCATGTAAGCAGCGTCGCCCACCATGAACGAATTCTTCCAATCGATCTTCACCGGGTTGGGTTCGGGGAAATCCATCGCTAAAACGCGCTCCAAGTTATCGGCCATCCCGCCTTCGGGCTTGCGATTGAAATTCTTGGATTCCGCAAAATCAAAGTAGTGAACGATGGCGCCCTCTTCGCGAAGAAGCATCACAGTCTGAAGCAGGTTTTGATCCGCTTGCTTAAATGACAGCTGGCCCGTCGTTACACCGAGTTGGTTGGAGACGATGGCAACCAGATAGCCCTGGTCGTTGAGCTCGCGCAGTTTTTCGGCCACACCTTTGAGAATCTTGACGTCCCCTGGGTTGCGAACAAAGGGCCCGCCCTTTTTGTTGCGCCTCAAGGTGCTGTCCGCATCAAAAAACGCGACTTTGACTTTGGAGATTCGGCTGCCTTTGCGAGGGGGCGCGATCACGAAGCTTTTGTCCAAGAACTGGCGGCGGGCAGCCAGGTAAAAGGGGCATTTCTTCTTAGGGGCTGCCAGGGCCTCAGGACCTGAAAAAGCCAACGAAACGATGAACAGGGCTTGAATCAGCATGGCGGGGTCAAAACACTTAGGACGCAATGCGTCAAGAAAGAAGAAAGGAGGCTAGGTCTTCTTCCGAATATAGAGAACCTTATCCACTTCTGCGATCTTCACCCCGTCATCCCCGTAGATCGGCACCGTGATCACAGGCTCGATCTTGCCCTTGGCGCGAGCCTCTTGGCGATACTTCTCAACAAGCTCTTCGGGCATGTCAAACGACGCCCGCACCCTTCCGCGTCCTGGCTTTAAGAATCGAATGGTTGCGCCCTTGTCCCAAACCACGAACTCATCGCGCAGATGGTAGAGCAGCTGAAGCATGTAAAAAGCATCGGT
>JBGAWT010000166.1:0-7508 GCA_044227445.1 Bdellovibrionia bacterium
GGGATGAGTTTGTCACAGGTCGCGCGCCCGTGAAGCCCAAACGCTTTAGCTCCCGCCTGAGCGTCGGGGATTCATTGATTTTCTTTTACGACGATCGCGTTCCGCCTACAGCGATGATTAACTCGCTGACAGTCGCTGGGGGCGCAAACTTTCTCTTATTCCCTCCGTATTTTGAGCTGGGTGCCAGCGCCTATTTCAATGTGCTGCCCGTCTATACGAATATTTCGGGTGGTAACCAGGTTCGCTACTTAGGGATTAACGCTCGAGCTGGATTTAGGCTGCCTTGGCCTCGGTCACCGTGGCAGCTCACGATCTATGGCGGGTGGTACTACCTCACGATGTTCGTAAGCGTCGAGGATCGTGGATTTACGGCGATGAACGGCCCGCAACTCTATCCGACGCTCTCGTACACATTCCGCAACGGAAACGTGGGCTCGATCTACGCCAAATACTCGCCGATGTTCAATGGTTTTTCGGTGATGACGCCGACGAACTGCGAAGTCGCCGCGGGCATCAGCTACGGATTTGCTCTAAAGAAGGGGCATTCCATTCAGCTGAGCTTTGATTTTTCGACCTCAAGCCTCACGATCAGCGAGGTCATCCTCAAAACCACGACGATGACGCTCGGGGTGGGATGGGGATTCTCGATCTGAAGTCAGGCTTACTCGGTCTTGGCTTTTGCCTCGACGAAGTAAACTCTGAGGCTAGTATAAGGGTGTTTTTTCTCAACCAGCGCCCGAAGATCCCGCATGCGGTTTTTTGACTCAAGAAAGCTCACGACCGATTTTTTTTGCTCGGGCGAAGAGACCGTGATGAAAACCTTAAAGACACTGCGCTCCACGTCGTAGCCAGTTATGAGGCTAGTCAGAATCTGATCTCTTTCGATCTCCAGCGATGCGCTAAGAGCCGGGCCGTACGAGCGTGAGACCGTCGGTAGGGTTTCTGAAAATAGGGTGCCAAACGCGACTTCCAGGCCATCTGGCAGGTCTTTGGAGCTCAAGGTGTCCATGCAGGCGGAGTTCGCGTTTTCGTTTACATAGACTCGCGTGAGTCCTTGGCTTTCTTCTTTTCTTATACGATCGACGAGGGCCTTTTGAGCGCTTTCAGCTTCATACTTCTCCTCTAGTGAGCGGTATTTAATTACCCCGCCGGCAAGAGCCGAATGATTGAAACCTCCAGCAATGAGCGTCAGGGAGAAGAGAAGTCCTCGGTAATTCATGTGCCCTTCCTAAAGCGTAAAAACGATCGATTAAAGAGCGCGATAGCACCTAAGGGTAAGTATTTAAATACGATTTAATACCGGTTTCGGAAAACTGTTCCGAGTCTGGGCCTTGCTACTCTGCGGGCGGCGCAAGCGCGGGTTGGGCTGGTTCTTTCTTTTCTGGTTCCCGAAGTCTTTTCTCTTCTGCGGTGAGAGGTAAGTCGTAGATCGAGTCGCACGGGGTTTTGTAGCGACCTCCGCCATCCTTGAGAGGGACCTTGGGTTTTACCGTAGAATTTTGCAACTGGGCTTCCAGAGAGGCTTTCTCCTTCTCGGAGATTTCTTTGAACGCGATCCTTCTCAGGCCGTGATTGCACTCCATGTGAGTCTTCCGTTCGCCCTTTGAGTTTACGACCGAGAAGTAACGACCCTCGACAAAATCGGTGCCCATTGCAACATCGGCGATACCCAAACCTCCGCCACCCCCGCGGTCCGGTATGAAGTAATAGTTACCGTCCTTTGCTTGCCAAAGATTGCCGCAGAGTCGGTGATAGTTACTCGGCAGTTCTGCGGGTGGAACCATCTGCATGAGGAGATGTCCGTACTCATCTCGCGCTGCCCATTCGATTTTTGCCGTCTTGGCATCGTAGGGATAGATGGAACACCAGTTCTCAACCGTTTTTTTCTCCTGAGCTTGGGCGGAGAGTGCGCTGAGAATAAGAAGCAGGACAGTCATGTTGATTTTATCGGTATTTGGGAAAGAAAAATTCAATTTTCAAAAAATTTAAAAAGGGGCCTTCGGCCCCTTTTTAAATTGGGCGCGCTCGGGGAAGGCGGGTTCAAGCCTGTGCTGACTTGGGGATCTGTGCTCCCTGCAACGTGGTCTCGCGAAACAGTTTGTTTCGTGAAGCCAGCTTGAGTTTCACTCAATGCCGTTTCACGAAACAAACGTCTCGCTTTCACAGTTTGAGTCGGCGGTTTGGGTTTGAGTACAGTTTCGGTCGCAGTCGGTTTCGGCGATCAGTTATTTCGTTCGAATCGAAACCGTCTCAGCCAGAATGTCGTGAAACGCTTTCTTCTTTGGGTTGAATGCCGCCCAAACAAAGCCTAGCCCCAGTGGCAAGTAGGACGCGAGGTAAGCGAAAGTTCGGCCCCAGGCTTGCTTCGGCGTGAGCTGTCGCGCGCCGTCCTCAGAGACGACTCGGATCTTCAGCCAGCGCTTAGGCGGGGTCGCTCCCCACCTCAAGTGGCAAATTGAGTAGTAGGGAACGGCAAGCGCCATGTACAAAAAGATGTTCAGTCCTTGGATCGCAAGCGGCGACATCACGTCCCACATCGAATCCCCGGTTCGCAGTACGAGCCACAAAAGCCCAAGCAAGCCCATCTCCAGCACCCAGCTCACCAAGGTCAAAAGCAGCGAGTCCAACAGGTTTGCCGTGCCTCGAATCCAAAAACCTGCGTAACGTTGGGAGGCCATCGGCTAGGCTCCGCCTTTCATGGGTTTTTTTACGGCCATTTGAACGCGGCCTGCGCTTTCACGATAAACCAAGACTTCCCAGTTCGGAAAGGCCGCTCGCAGTTCTCCTGCTTGAGGGCCATGATCTTTAGCTCCGCGCGCCGCTTTGCCGGGCGTTCCCGTTTCGATTAAAAATACGCCACCTGGCTTGAGCCCCTTTCGGATCTTGGGCAGCAATCCCCGTAGAAAGAAATCGATGCACATGACGACTTCGTAGGATTCGGGCTCGATCTCGTAGTGCCCGAGATCCGCGTTGATCGTCGTGAGGGAGACGCCATTTTCCTGCGCCAGCTTCTTGGCCTTTCGGATGGCGACCTCGGAGATATCCACGCCATCGACCCACCAGCCGTTCTTAGCCAGAAACGCCGCATTGCGTCCTTCGCCCATGCCCAAGTCCAAGGCTCGGCCGCGTGGCAGGAGCTTCAAGCTCGTACGGACAAACGAAGCGGGTTCTTTGCCAAAGACGTAGCCCGGCACGCGGTAGAGGCGGTCCCATTGGCGACGGTCTTCCTCTCCATCTTCGCCCGTGACGGCTTGATAGGAACTCTGGCTCTTAGGTTGGATGACGTCGCCCGCGTGGACGCTGCATGCGCCCGCGAGCAGGGCGATTGACACCAGTAGGCTCGATTGATAGACCCACAGAATGTTTGGAATTTCGGGCGAACATCTCCTCATCTTGGGCATCATCCTTTTGATCTTTGGGCCGCGCAGGCTCCCAGAGCTGGGAAATACCATGGGAAAGGCCCTGCGCAACTTCAAAGATGCGCTTTCGGGCGTCGAAGAGGCTAAATTCCGTCGCATCGAGGAAGAAAAGAAGGCTCAGGCAGAGAAGGCCGAAAAGTCCGCAGAAAAGAAAGACGAGCCGACCCAAACGTCATGATGATCGACGACAAGAATTTCACGCAATACATCACGCGCGAAGAGATCCAAGCCACGGTCGTCGAGCTGGCTGCGCGAATCAACAAGGACTACGCTGATAAGCATCTCGTGCTGGTTTGCGTGCTCAAAGGCGCAATCCTGTTCATGGCTGATTTGGTTCGCCAGCTCAAAGTCGATTTCGAAGTCGAGTTTGTCAGGCTCTCGAGCTACGGCAAAGCCCGGACCTCCTCCGGAACAGTCACGGTCGTGAAGGACATTCAAGCCGACATTCGTGGCAAGCACGTCCTGATCGTCGAGGAGATCATCGACAGCGGACGTACATTGCGGTTTTTATACGATCGCCTCAAAACCTCGGGCGCCGAAAGCGTGGAGATCATCACGCTGCTGGATAAAACCTCTAAACGCGTCGTCGAGGTTCCCGTTAAATACGTCGGTCGTCCGATTGCTGACCAGTTTTTGGTGGGCTACGGGCTAGACCTCGAAGAGTACTGCCGCAATCTGCCGGATGTGTACTACCTCAAGTATCCTAACTAATCCGTTTCAGCGGCCAGCCAGACGCGGAGTGCCGTTTGGGTCAGTTTCAGTAGCAGTCCGTCCCTGAAGACTGTTCCGGAACAGAGCTAACTGTCTTTTTTCTGGCCCACGATAAACGTCACGCTCGTGGATTTAGGCACTTTGGCGGTGTGCGCCGTGCCTTTGGGAAGAAAGAGGCGATCGCCGGGTTTTAAAGCAAATGTTTTTCCGCCCACTTCGTATTCCATCTCACCTTTGAGTAGCCAGATGCACTCATCATGCGAGTGCTGGTGGCCGGGGTAGATTGTCCCGGGAACGTCATACCAGCAGTAGCAGGTGTAACCTTCGCGATGCAGCCGTGCTTCAGCTTCTTCTTGCGTTGGAGGCGGTGAGCCAACAGGGGTATGAGCGACGTGTTGAGGACCAGTCGAGGCCATCTTGAAGAAAGTTTACCACGCTGTTGCCGTAAAGTCCGCGCCACCTTCCACCGAAACGATTGCATTACCCCGGAGGATAGTTTCGACATGGGCATTTACACCCGATACAAAAGAAATCCCGACGGCCTGCGTCAGTTGGTGGAACTTTTGGAAGCAGCGCCAGGCACTCGTCGTCAAAAGATGATTGAAGCTGGTATGAACGAAGATCCGGATTACACCCAGCTTGCGCTTCAGTATGTCATGACCTTTCAAGACGTCGAGCAGCTGCAAGACATGGAGCTTGCCGAGGTGCTCTCCGCCACGCCCGCGCGCATGGTGGGAATTGCGTTTTCGCGCTCCGCTCCGGATCTAAAAGCTCGCGTGATGAAATGCGCTAACCCGCGCGTCGCAGCCGAGATCAAGGACCTCATTGAGATGGAAGGCGACCCCAAGGCGGTCGGCGGATCTCAATCCAAGGTCGTTGAGAACATGCGCAAGATCGAAAAAAAGGGCGGCATTAAGCTCAAGCGCGTTCCTTCGTAAGGGGCGTCTTACAAGGCGTCGGACGATTGGACCACGCTGGCGGCAATCTCAAACTTATCCGTGGTTTCGCGCGTGGCCATCTGGCCCATGCGGCGTTTCATTCCCGTGATGGCGAACTCAATCTTATAGTCGATGAGTCGGCGCGTAGGATCCGCGTCATCAGGCTTCACGACCGCTAAGATCCCAAATCCGACTATGCAAGGCGAGACGTAGATGCGCTTGAATTCGCGCAAGGTCGACGGGGCGATTTCGATCTTCCCGATAGTTTCGCGAAGGCTTTGGCCAAAGGCGTTCTGAGGAGCGTTCTTGTTTCGGACATCCATGTGCAAAGTCGCTTTGCGATCCACGCCGTACTCGTCTTTGCCCTGATCCAAATGATGGATCATATGAAAGTAAGCTGAGCTCGAAGTCCCGGGCAGGGTGTGTCGCAGGAGGCTTGCCTTGGAGCTGTTCTCATCCACGATCTCGAACCTGGGGTCCATGCTACTGACCCAAACCTTACGCTCTGTGAACACGGATTGCGTTTTAAAGAAGATCGGTTGGGAGATGTCGATGCACTTTTGGGCAGGCTCTGCAGCGATCGAAGCCCCGGGCAGGGCTAGAACCAAAAAGGCGAGAACTTTGGCTGACCTCATGAGCGGATCCTCTAGGAGGATCTACTTCAAGGAGCGGGCCAAGCGTTTTAGTTTCAAATCGATTTAAAGAGAGGCCCTGTCCCAGAACTCTACGATGGATGTGTAATGCTTAGACACCTGGCGCGCCTCTTTGCGGCCTAAGCACGGGCTAATGCTTAGACGGAGTTGGATTGCGGAGAGCCATTTCCCAAAGCTCACGCTGAAAGTCGCGCACAGCTTGAAGCCTTTTCCACATCTCTGGCTGCCAGCCCTTTTGCCCCTCGAAAGACTCGATTTCCCAGCGGGTGGTTTCCCGGTGAAGGGCTGTCAGAGCGGCTTCGACGGACTCGTTGCGGGCGATCTCTAGGTAGCGTTCGCGATCAAAGGAAAAGCTCATGATTTCAATTGCTAACCCTGCATCGGAACGGGGGCAAGCTCCTAATAATTGTCCTTTTAAATCAGGTATTATTAAGATATGCAAGGGCCGCCATGAGAAGGGGCTTTTTCTTCCTTTTATTGCCGCTTGCAGCCGCCAGCTGCGCCGATCGAGTGGGTCAACTCCGCGTGGGTTCGATCGCAAGAGAGGCCGAGCCTGCAACTCGCCCCAGTTTTTTCACCGATTGGCAAAACCTCTCCCAGGTCTGCGAGCCGTGGGTTCCGAAAACCGGTGTACCGACGCTCACGCCCCAGCATTGGGAAGCAGCCTGGCTAGCATTTGCGCTCGACCCTAGGGCGGACCGAATCACCACGGGTGAGCGCGACGAGATCTCACGACGGGCCTTTGAGCGCACAAGAAATGAAATCCGGGCGCAGCTTCGCACGACGAGCGTTAAGGCGGGCGCTGGCATCTTGGGCCGTATGCTCATGATGTACGGCAATGCCCCTGGCTACGAGGTGCGCCATCTCGAAGCGATCCGCTCTCGGATCTTGCGGGAGCCGCCTGAGGGCGGGCCTTGCACGACGGTGTATCTGTCGCTGCTTTATTCGAGCCTCTTGCAGGAGATCGATCCGTTTTTCGCATGGAATGCGAGCAAAGCTGCCAAGGCAAGGCCAGCTCAAACAGGCTCGCTGCTTCATTGGAAGATGGAAACGCGTAGCTTTGGTGACTCTTTGATCGTTCGCGCCGTCTCAAAAGAGCAAGCCGAGGACATGGAGTTTGACTCGGAGGACACCGAGAGTTTGGAGGGTGTCGGCACGATCGAGCAATTGGCTGAGAAGATCACCGACGTTAGGCCCGGCAGCACCGTCTTGAACGCGATGTACTGGATATTCGACCTTAGGGGCTGGAGCCAGGCTCCAGGAGCTTATTCCAAGTCATTCGCCACGCTGAAGCTCGCACTCGAAAACGCCTTGCCCCTGGGCACGACGACGCGCCTGCCTTGGGTCCTGCTCTGGCGAGATGCCGATAACCTCGAGTTGCTTCCCTCGTTCTTATCGATGGGAGGCCACTGGCGCCTGCTTCACGCTCGCGGGATCTGTGGTATGCCCGCAAGCCAAGTCCAAAAGGCTGGGCTTCCGGCTGGGTATTCGTGGGTGTGGGGATGTCAGGACGATTTAAAGGATTTTCCGTACATCGGCGGGAAGAGGGACCGAAAATTGATAAGCGGAAACCTTCCTCCGGACGCCCGAGAGTACATCTCGGCGCGGCTCACGAAGGAAGGTTCCACTACTCGGTAAAGAGCTTGGTTTAGTTGGCGTCGACGATCTTCACGTTCAACGTGGAGTCGCTCATCTCGCCTTCGAGATTCACGTTACGGACGCCGCGTTCGAACATTTCGTGAACGAACTGCTGGTTATCGCTTACGCGATAGGCCTTGCCTGTGCTC
>JBGAWT010000167.1:0-4770 GCA_044227445.1 Bdellovibrionia bacterium
CAGGATCATGCCTTCGTAGGCTTCGGGGCTTCCTAAGCCGTAGATGCAGGAGATCGAGGACACGATCACCACGTCATTGCGCTCCAAGAGCGAGCGCGTGGCGGAGTGCCTGAGCTTGTCGATCTCCTCGTTAATCTGGGAGTCCTTTTCGATGTAGGTATCCGTCGAGGGAATGTACGCCTCGGGCTGGTAGTAATCGTAATAGCTAACGAAGTACTCAACGGCGTTCTTCGGAAAAAACTCCCGAAACTCCGAGAACAACTGGGCCGCAAGCGTCTTGTTGTGACTCAAGATCAGCGTGGGCTTGCCCAGCTGAGCGATGAGGTTAGCCATCGTGAAGGTCTTGCCCGAGCCCGTCACGCCCAAAAGGGTTTGCTGCTTGGAGCCTTCCTTGAAGCTTGCGACCAGCCGCTCGATCGCTTGCGGCTGGTCACCAGTCGGTTGAAAGGGCGTAGCCAACTCGAATTTTCGATCCCCGAAAAAAGGCATCCGGCTAGCCTACTCCAAGTCAGCGGCGATAGATACGGTGGGCAATCACCAGCTGACCTTGGCGGTCACCATATAACCCTGAAAGACGATTTTCTCGTAAGCGGGGTACTCGCTATCCCCGTAAGGGCTGCCGTCGTCGTAATAGCTTTCGGTCCCCTCAAACTTGAGATCGAGTTTGTTCTTCTTACAAAAGTCGACCAAGGCGCCCACCGCTTTGTGGCGCCCCACATACCGCAGCTCACCCCCTGGACGAGAGGTCTCGTGCGGGTGCTCGTACCCAAACTGGCCTTTGAAAAGATCCGTCATCGAAACCGACCTCTCTTTAACATCGAGAAGGTAGTTCAAACCGATTTCGACTTCGCGTCCGCCCGTTTCGGCTACTTCCTCAATTCGAGACTTCAGAGCATCAATAAGTTTCTTAGCCACTGTCCCTTGCTCTTTGAGACGCGCTCTATTGAGAGCCGCTTGCTCGGCCTTTTCGGCTCGTTTTCTCTCTCGCTCCTCAGCTCTTGCTTGTTTCTTGAAGTTCTTGGCCCCCTGCTCGGAGCGTTTACGCAAAGCCTCTAGGCTGAAGTCTCGAGAGGCCACGATGTTTGTGCAGAGTTTCTTATCCGAGTTCGCCCAGGCGGTAACAGTGACGAGAGAGAGACTAACGAAGCAAAGTACGACTTTCATGAGTTCCCCTTTTCTGTGCCAAGAATGAGACACGCACTGTGGGGTATGAGTAGAAAAATTTTTTGTCAACGCGGCGAGCTAAGAATATTCCCAAGTCGTGCCCTGAGGTCCGTCTTTGAGCGTCACACCACGAGCAGCGAGATCTTTGCGGATGGCATCTGCGCGCGCAAAGTCCTTGTTCTTGCGCGCATCCAATCGCTCCTGAATTAGCTGAGCGATCTCGTCGGCAGTAGGCTTACCCGCCGCTCCCCCGCCAGCTGCAGCACGAATGCGACCCAGGTCATCGAGAGCCTTGCGAGGCTCAAGCCTTCCCAAGCCCATGAGCTCTCCGAGGTCTTTTTCCATCAGGTCGATCAACGCCTGCGCGCCCAACAAAACAGCGGGAGTCGCCTCACTCAGCGGCACAGCCAAGGTGCGATTAAACTCGCGCACGACGCCGAACACTTCGGCCATGATCCCCGGCGTATTCAAGTCATTGAACGCGTGCGCATCCATCGCATCGCGCGCCTTCTGAACGGTGGCTGCAAACGAGCCCCACGCTTCTTCGGCTTGACGATTGGAACCTACGCGCGGACGCCCCAAGATCTCACGCGCCTTCAGCTTTGCCTCATAAAGTCGCTGCAATCCAACCAAAGCCGCTTCGATCGAATCCGCTCCGAAATCTAGGATCGATCGGTAATGCGCGCTGAGCAAAAGCATTCGAGCGACTTCGCCTGAGTACTGAGTCAGACACTCTCGCACGTTAAAGACGTTGCCCAAGCTCTTGGACATCTTGTCTTTGTTCAAAGTCAAAAACGCATTGTGAATCCAATAGCCCACGAAGGGCTTTGCACCCGAGGCTCCCTCGCTCTGGGCGATCTCGTTCTCGTGGTGCGGAAAAACCAGATCCTCTCCGCCGTGATGCACGTCAATGCGATCGCCCAGCCACTTCGACGCCATAGCTGAACACTCGATGTGCCATCCTGGACGACCAGCGCCCCATGGGCTTTGCCACGAGGGCTCCCCGGGCTTCGCAGGTTTCCACAAAGTAAAGTCCAGCGGGTTCTTCTTAGCCGCGTTGATCTCCACGCGATGGCCTGCTTCCAGATCATCAAGTTTGCGATGGGAGAGCTTGCCATATTGATCGGCCTTATCGATGGCAAAGAAAACTTCGCCATCCACGACATAACCGCACCCACGCTTGATGATGCTTTCGATCATCGAGATGATCTCAGCGATGTGACCCGTGACAGTCGTCTTGTGCGAAGGCTCAAGCAAGCCTGAAGCCGCATAATCGCGCTCCACTTCGCCGATATAGCGTTTGGAAACGACCGTATGATCGACGCCCTCTTTGTTAGCCTTAGCGATGATGCGATCATCCACATCCGTGTAGTTGCGAACGTAGGTCACTGAAAATCCGGCGCGTTTAAATACACGATAAGCAAGATCCGCCGTCATCGCGGCGCGCAGATTCCCCACGTGAATGAAATCGTAAACCGTAGGCCCGCACGAATAAAACGTAAGTTCGCCCGGCTTGAGCGTCTTAACGGGCTCTTTTTTGCGTGTAAGCGTATTGGTGAGAACGACCTCACGAACAGTCATGAAATTCCCGCCTGAGATTTCAACGCCTGCAGTCGCGCCAAGGTCTTGGCTTGCCCTAAGATCGGAAGAATCTGCTTGAGATCCGGTCCGTGGGTTTTCCCCGTAAGAACCGCTCGAAGGGGCATGAACAATCCCTTACCTTTGGCTCCGGTCTTCTCAGCCACGCGCTTCTGCGCGGCTTCAACCCATTCGCGCGTCAGCACCGAGCTACCCAATGCCACGAGCTCTCCTTCAAACGCAGCCACCACTCCCGAAGCCAACGGTTCCTTCAACACGCCTGCTGCTTCGAGATCCAAGCCAGGAGCGCCTCCCAAGAATTCGCGTGCGCGTTGCGGGAACTCAGCAAGCAGCTCTACTTCGCTCCTCACCGCGCCCACGACAGCCTCGAGCCAGGTGGCGTCTGCAGCCTCAGCCGCAAATCCATCGCGCTCGAAAAACGGACGCGCCATCGCGGCAACCGTAGGCACCGACTGGTGCTTAACCCAATAGGAGTTCATCCAGCGCAGCTTTTCAGGGTCAAAAACCCCGGGGCTCTTTTGCAACCCATCCAAATTAAATGCTTCGACCAACTCATCCAGCGCAAACACTTCAGGATGCCCCGAACGAGTCTTTGTGCCGTTGGCGGGCCACCAGCCCAAGAGCACCAAGAAGTTCAAAAGCACTTCAGGCACAAACCCCTTGTCCAGATACTCATGCACCGAAGTATCGCCGCTTCGCTTGGAGAGTTTCTGACGATCCGAGCCCAGAACAGTCGCCGTGTGCGCAAACGCGGGTAGCTCCCATCCGAATGCTTGGTAGATCAGGATCTGACGTGCGGTATTCGACAAATGGTCCTCGCCACGAATGACATGGGTCATCTTCATGAGCGCATCATCCACGACGCAGCAAAAATTGTAGACGGGCATTCCGATGTCGCCCATTCCGCTCTCATCAGCTCGAGGCGAGCGCGTGATAAAAAAATCGCCCACCGACCCGGCTTTGAACTCCACGTCACCCTTTACTAGGTCATGAAGCTGAATATTCTTTTGAGGCGCCTTAAAGCGAAGCCCTGCCTTCTCACCCGCTTTGATGCGCGCGCGCGCATCGGCATCGGAGATCTTGGCGCACGTGCCATCGTAATGAGGCGAACGCCCAAGCTTCATCGCCAGCTCGCGCTTTTGCGTAATCAGGTCGTCGGAGCAAAAACATGGGTACGCCAATCCCTGGTCCCAAAGCTTGCGCGCGTGATCGGCGTAGATCTTAAGCCTCTCGGATTGTCGATACGGCGGATAAGGCCCACCGACGTCCGGACCTTCTTGGTACTTAAAGCCCAAGCGCGCGATGTCTTGGAGAACCATCTTCTCAAACTCCGGTGTGGAGCGAGCCTGGTCCGTGTCTTCAATGCGCAAAACAAGTGTTCCGCCTGTTTTTTTCGCGTACAGCCAATTGAACAAAAGCGTACGCGCACCGCCGACGTGCAGATAGCCTGTGGGACTGGGTGCGAAGCGAACTCGAACGGATGATGAAGCGCTCATGGGACGCTCAAACGACTGAGGGCCACGCCCCCCTGCAAGTCCTTTCATTGACAGAAAAGGTCATTTCTCTTATGCGAATAGGCATGCACAAACTCATCGGTCTCGTTTCGGTCGCTTTGCTTTCCAACATAGCCCTGGCTGACGAAGGACGCTTTTCGGTCACGAGCACCACAAACCAGGTCACCATTAAGTTCGAAGCCAGGCAGGCCCAGAAGCTCGATCTCCAAGGCGTTCCGGTCCCTACCCTAGAAGACCTCACCAGGCGCAACCCTGATGTTTTTGACTCCGAGATCGAGGAAATCAAGACGCTCAAATCCTCCAGCCCCCAAGGGCTCGTGCGCTCAGGCATCGATCACGGCCTTCTGGGTGCCATGTTCCTGGCTTACTCCAAGCACGTTCCGCTGACGATCAGGCCCGATGATGTCTGGCTTTCGATCACCGCCGCCTTTGGCCGTTACGTCACCAATCACGCAGAAGAGATGCGGGACGTCTTCGTCACCAACCAGGGAAA
>JBGAWT010000167.1:4828-7758 GCA_044227445.1 Bdellovibrionia bacterium
AGAAATTCACTAAGGATGACCTTCGGGAATGGCTTGTCCCAGCCTTCACCACGACAACCGACAAAGACCGGCTCGTAGGCCAAATCGTCATGATGAACGCCATGAAGGAATACTTCAGCTACCACGGAGTGCTGATGTGCGGCCTCTCAGAGCTCACGCTTCAAGGATCGCTCGAAGACTGGAAGAACCTGCGCGCTCGCGCAGCTAAGCTCAGCCAATACGGCGGTGTGCTTGCTCAGTGGTCTGAGCAGCTGCTGCCCGTGCTCGATCAGTTCGTCGCTGCCTACCAAGGCAAGGTCGATGAGCCGTTCTGGCAAAAAATGATCACCTACAAGCGTCTAGGAAGCGGCGGCCAAAAGAAGTTCCGCGGCTGGTTCATTACGCTCGCGCCCTTTGACAGCAAGGGGAAATACCTCCTCAACTCCAAGGAAAAGATCGAAAAAACCGGCGTTTACGCCACTGTTGCCGATGACACCATCCAATCCGCCACGGTCGCCGTACCGGTTACGATGGACGACAACGGCGTTATGCACGACCTCGTATTCTGGGGCGGAGTCTCAATGGCTCAATACGACGCTCAATCCAACCAGCTCTCTCCGAGCGTTGATTGGGCGATCATCGATAAGAAACGACAATCCAAGGAAGCTGTGCTCAAGCACGTCCTGCAATACTCTTATTCCGACTACTCGGAGGTCCCTGAGAAGTACCACCCGAGCTTCACGGCCGAGGAATTCGACGTTGCTCGCAAAGCCAAGGATGCAAAGCAAGCTGCCGACCGCGCGGCTTACCTAAAGAAGGAAACCGAAGCCCGCGAAAAGCTGCTCGCCTTGCCTAAAGCGGAGCTGATCCAAACCCTTCTAAAGAACAACTACTGGCAGGAATACGTCTACCTGCACGCGGACTTCAAAAAGGCCTTCGGCGAATCCGAATACAGCGAAGCTCAAAAGATCCGAAAGCAGGAAGTCGAGAAGCAGTGGGCTGAGGAAAACAAGAAGCGAGAAGAAGCTGCTCAAGTCGAACGAGCCAAGAATCTCACGCTTCCTCATGCCGAGATGATGCAAAAGGTCATGCAAGAGTCTTGGTATAATGACTACCAGTACCTCCATGAGGACTACAAAAAGGTCATCACCCAAGAGGAATTCGAAGCCGCTGCGAGTGCCGAAAGAGCCAAGCTCAAGAAGCAAGACGGTTGCGAAGAAGACAGCGATCCAACTTGGTAAGCTTTTTACAATTAATTTAGTTTATTTTCCGAACCCATTAGACCCCCGATCTAATTCATTGATATCAAAGGATAAAATACATCACATTAGTTGACTATTTTTATCATATATACTATCCTAAAAGGTAGAGGGTTAGGGTCATATGAAGTTCCATCCAATTTTCTTTGTCGTATTGGCCTTGAGCTCTACTGCAAACGCCCAATTCAATGGCGCCCCAGGTATGGGCGGCATGGGAATGGATGACGCCGGCGCAGGCGGATACCAGCAACAGGGTGGCTACCAACAGCAAGGTGGCTATCAGCAACAAGGCGGGTTTACCGTCCAAAACGATTATTCTTCGAACACTTTTAACGGCAATACCGGGGTTTCTAACTTCGGCAATACCGGCACCATGAGCGGAACGATGACCATCGGTGGTTTCACCGATCCCATCACGGGCACTACCTACGGCAACACCACGACGATCAATCTATCTACCGGAACGATCTCAAGCTCGACGGGCTTCGTGCTAAACGCAGACGGCTCGGGCCACACCTCATCTGGAACTACTTTCGGCAACCAACTGCAGAACCCTGATCCAGCGCAAGGCTGCCCCAGCGGCTCTATCAACATGAGCTCCGATCCACGCTATCCGGATTGCCATAGTTTTACGGCTCAAGGTGGCAATGGATCCACGACCGTCACCACTCCAGAGCTACTTCGAACACCAAGGTAGACACCCTCAATCCCGGCAGCACCGTGATGACCGCAGGCCGCAATTGCTGGGTCTCGGAAGTGAAGATCTCCTCATGCCCAGCGGGTTACTCGTATATCCGTACGAAGAATCAATGCGGCGCCCGCCAAGGCGCTTGCGTGCCTCACGGCTGGAATGGCCGAAGAGATTTAGCTACGGGCAAACCCATCATTCCTGAAGGCGCAAAGAACGTCGGAAAAGACTCGAATGTGGTCGCTCAACAGGCATCTCAGCATGAGGTCGCTGGAACTGTAACCACCAGCAACGTGCAGACGGATACGCCTGGATCGAGTCAAACCGTGACGACTGGTGGTAGCGCAAGCACCAGCAACGACCGCTACATCATACGCGGAAGCGAAGGCATGGTTCTGCAGCAAGGCGGCGGCAGCCGTCTCATGCAAGCTTCGCCTTAATTAGCTGGCAAAAATCGTGTGGATTTCTTGCTCGACGAGCTCTTCCTTGGTCTTACGGGCCAAGGAAATCTCCTTGATCAAAAGCTGCTTAGCTTGATCAAGCATCTTACGCTCACCGAAGGATAGATCCTTGCTATGGCGCAACAAGAACAAGTTGCGAAGCACTTCGGCGATCTCAAAGATCGAACCGGTTTTGATCTTTTCCATATACTCACGGTAACGACGATTCCAGGTGGTCTGGTCGATCTTCACGTTACGCTTCTTCAAGATGTCGAAAACTTGTTTGACGTCTTTATCTGAAGCGATAGAACGAAGGCCGACTTGGTCGACGTTGTCCGTGGGAACCATGATGGTCATGGAATTTTCAACGACTTGAAGAACGTAGAATTTCTTCTTCTTGCCACCGACTTCACGCTCGTCGATACGCTTGATTACTGCGACACCGTGGGCGGGATATACTGCGCTGTCACCGACTTTAAACATGCCGCTAAGCCCTCCTAGGCTTGAAAAGACGTTCGCGATTTGTAGCATACTGTCTAAATAGTTGTCAACTGTGATCTGTTT
>JBGAWT010000168.1:0-7427 GCA_044227445.1 Bdellovibrionia bacterium
CCGCACCTGCTCTCAGTTGCTGCAGGTGATCGCGGGCATCCAATTTTTCGGCCCCAAACTCTCGGATCGATTGAGCCGCAGGGCTTGGAAGATCCTCATGAAATTCGGAGACCGTTACGGAAAGACCGCCTTTGAGCTCAATATGCTTACTCCTTCGGCGGCTGGGGAATTCCTCGCTTATGCCGCGGCTCAAGGAAGCGAGCACCACCTGGACCAGGAACTCGAAGCATTTTTTAGAAGCGAGAAACCCCGAGCGAAAGTCCTGGAGCTGGATGATGCTTTTGTTCATGCCAAGGTCTTTAGAAAAACCTCTACCGCCGAGGAGCTCGAGGCAAAGCTCAAGGAAATGGACGCGGACCGATTCGACCCCACTCAAAGATTTGAAATGGCCAACCAAGGGTACCGCGCGGGGGACATCGAGGCCCACGAAGAGGCGATTCGAAATATGAATCCTGTCTTACGCGAAAACCTGCTCGACGCTCGCAACCGTAAATGGACTCCCAAGATTCTAAAAACCCTCAAGCGCCCCGGCCCCCATTTCTTCGCCATGGGTGCCTCGCATCTTTACACCGAAAACGGAGTGATCGCGCTCCTGAGGCGTGAGGGATACACCGTGACTCAGATCATTCCTTAGTTCTGGAAAACTTTGTGAGGGCTGTAATCGCCTACCCAACGCCTCAACTCGCAGTGCGCTCGTGGGTTAGCGCTCTCCGCGTCTTCGATTCGAACGAACGCGAACGTGAGAGCCAGTTGCTGACCCAATCCCCGAAACTCGAGATTGATCATCTTGGTCCAGGTGCCTGTATTGATGTACTGCTTTCCGTCCGGATAGATCTTGTTCATGGGCTTATGCGTGTGACCAAAGATCACCGTCTTGAGCTCGGGCTGGCTATCGAGCAGGTTGCGGGCGGCGTCCTCCAAGTCCTGGAAAAGCTTGGTCTCCTGCCTCAGGATATCGAGAGTGACCTTGAGCCTCGCGCGGCGCTTAGGGCTGTACACAAGCCGGGTTCGCAAGAAATAAAACGCGCTGAGGAACATGTATTTGAGCGTGAAAATCGGATCCACAAAAAGACCGAACAAGATGAACAGCTTCACAGGCCTGACTTTGTCCAGGTACTCGCGCTCGGACTTCAATCGTTGAGCACCGGCTCATCGAGCAAACTATTGTCTAGAATCGGCTTATCGAAATTCAGCACGTGCACGGCTTCAAACTGATTGCCGTGATGGACCTCAACTCCGCCTTCCCATCTCACGCGGTCGCGATCCGCGATGACTTCGACCTTTGAGCTCGGAAACTGGCGCTCTGGATCCCACTCGCGCACGATGCGTTCGCGCACCTTGGGAAAGAACAGCTCCGCGTCGTGATTGCCAATGAGGTAGGAGATCTTCTTCCCAGGGCGCGAGGCAAACTTTCTGAGCCCCTCCATGACCTTCGGGTGCCCTTGAATGATTGCTTCCAACTTCTCAAGCGCGAGCTTCTCGGTGATGGCTTCCTCGAACTCCCCGTGAATCGGGACATTGAGGAAATCGAGATAGTCTCCGTCGATGAACAGCTCGACTTCTACCGGGCCATTAGAAGTCTCTCCATAGATGCCTGTGGAGAAGTACTCAAAAAAATCGCACATCTCCTCGTCGTAATGAAAATCCTCGTGCGGATTGAGCCTTCCCTCAAACACCCGCCCGGCTGACAAATGGCAGTCGCTGATGATGATCTTGAATTTTTCGGCCACCTCCTATCAGATTACCCCGAACGCTAGGAGACGCCCAAGCCTCAAAAACAATTGACTTTGCCCCCCAAAAACGTAGAAACAAATCACAGTCATGGCTGATAAAGAAAAACGCTGGGGCGACAATGCAGCAGGTAAGTTCTTCGTAGACGATCAATGCATCGACTGCGACGCCTGCCGTACCGAAGCCCCCAATCACTTCAAGCGCAACGACGATCACGGCTACTCGTTCGTCTACAATCAGCCCAAGACTCCTGAAGAAGAAGCTCAGTGCCAAGTAGCACTCGAAGCCTGCCCGGTCGAAGCCATCGGCAGCGACGGATAAAACACATCCACAACTCATTGATATTATTGATAAATACTTTCTGAATGACCAATTGATTTCCTGAGTTATTAAGTCAATAATTATAACCTCGGGGGTTCGGGGTGAAACAATCTAATCTGCGTTCTTTTTCCGCAGCCGCTCTGGCGATCTTGTTCCTTGCTCCAGCAGCAAAGACCTTTGCCACGAGCGTCGAGCAAAAGACTGAATCCAAAACTCAAGCCGAGATCGAGCAGCCGGACGACCTCTCGTTGATCGATCAAAAGTGCGTGGGTGGCATGCGCTTTACGGAGCTCACCCAGCAACTTCCAGAGAGCGAGCTGGAAATCACGTTTCCCGCCTTAGACGAAGTTCTAGACGACACCAAGCCACGACCCATCACTACAGGCTCCGATATTGGAGCCCTCTATTGGCAGGGCTGCCAGCTGTATGTGGATCTCAAGAAGCTTCCCAAAGATGCATTCGACAAACCTTTTACGCTCGACGCTGATTCCGTGATCCCTTTTGCCGATAGCGGCGCTCCCTTGGGTGAGCGCGCTGCGGCCTTTGATAAGGAAGTGGCAGACGCCGCTAAACTGGACCACAGCACCAATATCAAAGCCGAATTTCAAGTTAAGGTACAACACGAGTGGGTCAAGGAACTGCACTGCGACGCTCGCTTCACTTCCAAAGAGCTCGACGGAAAAGTTCCCGTCTTTAGCGCCCTTAAGGAACGCCTGTTTCAAGGCACCAAAAAGGCCATCCCAGGCGTTAAGATTGACTGGAAGGCTTACTCGCCGATCTGCGATTGCAACGCGCGCATGGCCATGGGCATCGACATCGAAGGGGACGATGACCCCGGTCGCAAGCCCGATCCAAGTAATAGCAACTCACCTAAACCCAGCGTTTCGCCCTCTTTTTGCGCAATCAAGAAGCACCAAAAGCGCAAACGCCAAGAGCATCAAGAAGTTCCGGTGGTCGTTCCAGGTGCGGCGCCTCCGGTGAAGCAAGAAACCGCTGCAGGGGCTTAAAACGTCCCAATCTGAATGGACTGGCCGGGATCAAGCGCTCCATGCGACACAACGAGCGATACCTGCTGAGCAACCCGACGAGCCATCTCGCGAAAGGCTTGCGCCACAGGGCTCTCAGGCGAGCGCAACACGATTGGAGTTCCGGCATCTCCGCCTTCGCGTACTTCCGGAACCAAAGGCAATTGAGCCAAAGACTGGGTCCGGAACTTCTTAGCCAGCAACACGCCGCCATCTTTTCCGAATAAGAAATGGCGCTTATCGCAGCCATCGCAAACGAAGTAGCTCATATTCTCAACAAGCCCCAAGACGGGAACTCGGACTTTTTCGAACATATGGTAGGCCTTGCGAACGTCCTGCAAAGAGACCTCTTGCGGCGTGGTGACAAGCACGGCGCCCGTCACGGGCACCAGCTGCGCCAATGAGAGCTGCACATCGCCCGTTCCTGGGGGCATATCCACGATGAGGTAATCGAGCTCACCCCATTGAACTTGGTGGCAAAACTGATTGACCACGCTGTGAAGCATCGGGCCACGCCAAACCAGAGGCTGGTCGCCCTTGATCAGGAAGCCCATGGACATCACTTTGATGCCGTGGGCAGTGGGCGGAATAAACGACTCGTGGCCGTTTTCTTCGCGATGCAGCTTGGGCTCATCGACTACTCCCAACATCGTAGGAATATTGGGACCGTAGACGTCAGCATCCAGCAGGCCGACACGCGCGCCTTCCATCTGAAGGGCCGCAGCCAAATTTGCCGCAACCGTGCTTTTTCCGACCCCACCTTTACCGCTCGAAACAGCGATGATGTGAGCGACTCCCGGAATAGCACCAGCTGCCTGGGTTTTGGCCCCTGGGTTGGTTCCTGCGCCACGGACCTGGGCATCCATCTTGATTTCGAGCTGGGTCACGCCTGCGACGGCCTTAACCGCGCGCTCGCAATCACCCTGGATTTGGGCCTTAAGCGGGCAGGCAGGCGTCGTGAGCACCACTCGAAACGACACGCGGCCTTCGGCCGTGACCATCAAATCTTGGATCATGCCCAGGGTGACGAGGTCACGCCTGAGGTCAGGATCTTGAACCGTGCGAAGGGCTTGGAGGATCGAGTCCGGGGTCACAGAAGCATAGGTAGCCATAGTTGATCAGGCGTAACAAAACCCAGCCCTAGGAGCAACGAGGGATTCATCCCTCATTTACTAGGTCCAATTCCTTCAAAACGGGTATCTGAAATGAAATAATATCGAGTCACCTTAACTTTTAAACAATAACTATTTAAAAATATTGGACTTTAATTTGTGTTCCTGCGCGTCAAACAGACGTCTAATAGGCGTAAAATAGAGACATGGGACAGCAAAGAGCTTACAAAAGCTTAAGCATAGGGCTGGCGTCACTCGCCTTCGGCGGGTGCATCGCCACGGGGGCCTCAAGCTTCTATTTGGGCACTGTCCAACAAGCCAGCACGGCTTATTCGGGATCTCTATTCGCCAGCTCACCTACCTACGGTTTCTTTCGCCTCTCGGACGGGGCCTCGTACTCACTGGTGGATGATACCTTTACCCTCTCTGCGTACCTGGATTCGGCTTGCACGAGTGCAGCTCCAGGGTCCTTTACCATCTCCAGCTCGACTCAGGCCTCATCGCAAGGCAGGGCCGCGTTTAGCGGCATGTCCTACACCTGGCCTGACAATCGCTACGAAGGAAAACTCTACTTCAGGATTCGTACCGCCAAAAAAGGCCTCGACTACTGCTCCAGCTACACCGGCATCACTCAGCGCTTTAACACGGGCTCGGGCTATTACACTTCGGGCACCACGGGAGTCAGCGGCCTCTCTGGCGCCACCGAATACGACATCGCTTTAGGCCAAGCCATCGACTCCCAAGGCCGCATCATCTTAGGTGGATACTCCGCCAAAGCAGGGGGCGGCAAACAGATGGCCGCTTGGCGCATGTTTCCCAACGGTACGCTCGATACGAGCGCTACCTATGGCACCACGGGCGCAGCAGGTCAAACGGGAGCTAACGAAGGCGACCAGATCAGCGCCGTACTCGTCGACAGCCAAGATCGCTACATTTTTATCGGCCGAAGCGCCAACCTCCAAAGCGTGAGCACGGCCACGGGCTACGAAGTAGCTGTCTGGCGCTACAAAGCAGACTTCACTTTGGACGCGTCCTTTGGAACAGGCGGTGTCTATCACTCTACGGCAGCAGCCAACGGAGCTCTCGCCGGCACCGCTTCGGCGTTTGACGTCGGTCTCGGTGGAGCCATCGATTCGAGCGGAAACATCATCGTCGCGGGCCTCAGCAACCGTGGTGGGGCAGGGAACCCCAACGAATTCACCGTTTGGAAACTCGACAGCACCGGCACCCCAGTGGGCACCTTTGGAACGGGCGGAATTTATCACATTGGCGCAACAGGATTCTCAAATGCCGGCACCAGCCAACGCGACAACGTGTTTGGTGTCGCCATCGACTCCCAAGGTCGTTACGTCTTTGGTGGCTCAGCTCGAAACTCTTCCGCAGGTAGGGAGATAGGATTGATTCGCATGGATTCCAACGGAAACGTGGATTCGACCTTCGGTGGGGGCCTGGGCGCGATGGCAGGAACCTATCGCAGCGGCTCTACAGGTGCCGCGGGAGCCAGCGGAGCTGCTAATGTCTGGGAAGTTCCAGCCTATCAACTCAAGCTCGATTCTTCGGGACGCATATACTTGGGCGGAATGAGCAAAAATGCTTCGGGCGGCTATCAAGCGACGTTCTGGCGGTACACGGCCAATGGCGTTCCTGACACCTCTTGGGGCACGAACGGCTACACCACCTTCTCAACCAGCCCTCAGGGCGCATCAGCAGCCACGATGGATGATGAGATCTACGCCATCGAATTGGATTCGGCCGGAAATCTGATTGGCGCGGGCGACTCTATGGTGAGCGGCGCCTCAGACAAATGGGCCATCTGGCGCGTAACTTCTACAGGAGCCATCGATACGAGCTTCGGCACGGGTGGGACTGGCTATGTGTACCGCACCGCCTCTGCTTCCCTTGCAGGCGGCACAGCCGGCAACGCGGTTGACTGGTTTCAGGGATTCAACATCGACCAGTTCGGCCGTTACGCAGTCTCAGGTGTTGCCGTGAACAGCTCAGGCGGCCACGAGATGGCGGTAGCCAGGTTTTGGTCCACGGGCGTGATCGATAACTAGGCCGCCTTTGATTTGATCCAATAAATACCGAAAAGGAAGGGATGCGAACTGGCCGGATTGTAGCGCAATGCATTCTGATTTTTGAGTTCCTCGGGATGCTCGCCAATCCGCTTTTTGCAGCCGACAAAACTCCGCTTCTTCGTCGCTGCGTCAGAACTGCCCTCCAAAGAGAGGCCGAGGAAAATACGCCGGCAGAGCGTGAGCTCAAACGAAAGCACGAGTCCCTGGATGCAGCTAAACGCCTTCCGAATCTACTGAACTCGGAGTTGGCAAAAAAAGCTCTCCAAGAACACTCCGCAGCTTCGATTGCGACGCTCGCCGATCGACTTGTAGACCAGGGCAACTCATACGGCGAATTTCTCCATCTGAAGGCCTTCTTGCTCAGGACCAAGGGGCAGCGATCAAACCAGCAAACTCGGCTGGCAGTGAAGAGAATCAAAGAGATCCTACGCAAGGAGGCCCATTTCTGGATTCCTTATGAGTGGAGAAAGCACATTCATGGCTACATCTTTCATCCGGACGGGCGAATCCGCGGAGTCATTTTCCGAAGCGGGCAGGACCTGGACCAATTCATCCAAACCTACGGGATGAAAGCGCTTGAAGACATGGGGATTGATTCGATCAAGACCAAAGAAGTAGCAATCAACCTGGATAGAGGATCCGTTAAAGGCATCAAGAAACTCGTCGAGAGCCAACAGATCAAAAACATAGTCATGGTGGGCGGCACTCATGAATGGCTCCAAGCCGCGCTCGCGGAGCTCCAAAACATGAAATCCTTGGAGCGGCTCACGATCACTCACAATGTGCTTTACCCCGACGACGTGCAGATCCTTTGGGGAATGGCCCACTATCTCAAGCTCTTGGACGTAGACAATACCCACCTTCACTACACCGTGGACGATGATCTCGAGCGGTTTAGACCGCTTCCTGTATCCGGAGATGTTTTTGACAAAAAACCTGGACCTAGACTCGGAGAGGAGTTCCTATTTGAGCACGACGACTTGCCCCTTCCCGGCGAAGGACCTTACAGAACACCCCGGCATCGGGAACACTTAGGGCCGTAAAACCCCACTTTGCGCAGCCGTCTGTTTTGCGCTATGAGAGCCACCGGCATGACAAGCACAAGCTCAGAGCATCATCTCAAGCGGCATGTAGAACCCACCTCGGCTGATCCCAAGACG
>JBGAWT010000169.1:0-8161 GCA_044227445.1 Bdellovibrionia bacterium
CGACGGACGCTCAGTGGATCGCTGCGGGCCTGGTCGTCGCGCAAAATCCAAACGGCTCTAAACTCTTTCGTTCTCTCGCTGGAAATGGTGTCGCAGGATCTTTGCAATCCATGCCGTTAGGTGGGGGGGCGCTGAGTGCTGCCGAAATCACAGCGTTCAGAACATGGATCCAAGGAATGAGCATTCCTGGAGCTACTCCAGAACCTACTCCAACGGCGTCTCCATCTCCGACGCCAACCGCAAGTCGTACGCCCGGATCTCCGATTCCTAGCGTTTGCCAAAACGTCTCGGTTCCGCGCCGAGTGTGGATGCTCTCGCGCCTGGAGTTCGACAATACGGTGGCCGCGGTAGTAGGGGACAACTCCAACCCTGCGCAAAGCACCTTCCCGCTTGAAAACCGGGGTAACGGATTTTCTTCTAACGCCACTGCCGTGGTGATGGGGGACGGATTGGCGCAAGCCCTGCTCAGTGCAGCTGAGACGGTGGCCGCAAACCGAGCCGCGTCTCAAGCGGCAGGCGCAGGCTGCACCTTCGCTGCGTCACCTCAGGCTTCTCCGGCTGACACTTGCGCTACGCAATACATCAATGCTTTAGGCAAGAAGGCATTCCGTCGCCCACTTACCGCAAGCGAAGTAAGTGGGCTCTATTCTGTGTATATGACCGGATTTCAGAATCCGTTCCCCAGCGTGAGCGCGCGAAACTCCGGCGTTCAGCTCGTGATCGCCGCCGTGCTGCAATCGCCTAGTTTCTTGTACCGCACCGAGCTTGGAGCAGTTGCGGACACCACTTCGGCTCTTCCATCGCTTACTCCTCATGAGACGGCTCAGGCTCTTTCGTATCTCGTAACTGCCTCGCCGCCGGACGCGACCTTGATGACTGCTGCGGACAACAACCAACTCACCACGGCCGCGGCATTAGACACGCAGTTCCGCAGGCTCGCCTCGACGACCGCTGGCAAAGCCCGCATGCAGCAATTCATCACCGAATGGATTGGAGCAGATACGGTGGTTCAAAATACCAACCCAGATCCTGCTTTTACCGCTTCGATTAAAGCAGCCATGCTCAAAGAGACTCAAAGCTTCGCTAACCACGTGATCTACTCCAGCACAGGAACGCTCACCGAGCTGCTCACAGCGGATTACACCTTTGTGAATGCTGAGCTTGCAGGCTTTTATGGGATGACTCCCGCTGACAACACCTCGAACTTCAACAAAGTGACGCTCAACACGACTCAGCGCTCGGGGATCTTGAGCCAGGGCAGCTTCATCTCGACGACCTACTTGGCCGAAGCGCCTTCGATCCATCGCGGGAAGATCCTGCGCTCCAATCTTCTTTGCCAACAGCTCCCCACCCCTACGAGCGTGGGGTTGCCGGCTAACTTCGTTCCGCCCACTGCGCCTACGCTGCAGCCTGGACAGACCACGCGAAATGCCCTGGCAGGAATCATTCCCAACGGGACGGCTTGCTACCAATGCCATCAATACATGAACCCACTGGGTTATCCGTTTGATAGCTTCGATGGAATTGGCCGCTATCGCACGACCGAAAATGGCGGGGCAGTGGATCCGACGGGCGAGATTCTCTTGCCTCAGAACTTGGAGCCGGCGAGCGCGCAGATCTTAGACTCGCGCGATTTCGTGGGATCGAATTTCAACAACCAGCCAGGATTTGCATCCCTTCTGTCTGACAGCCAAGAGTCAGCCGTGTGCTTTGCTAAAAAAGTCACTGTGTTTTCGTCTGGTAGGCAGGACGTAGCGAGCAACGAATGCGCGCTCAACGATTTACAAAGGCAGTTTTTGTCGTCTAACCGAAGCGTTTTGGACGCGTTTAGCCGCTATGTCCAATCGCCGCAATTTACGCAGAGGGCCCGTTAAAATGAAACGCTACCAAACTGCGGTATCACGCCGCGCCTTCATGAAAGCGATGGGATCGGCGGCAGCGTGCGCCCCGGTGATGACTCTGCTCAAGTCTTCGATCACAGAAGCTGCGCCTCCTGTAGCTCCGCTTCGCTTGATCATGGTTTCGAGCCCCTATCACCCTGCCGAAGCGCTTTGGCATCCTCAAAACGGGAGTGGGGGATTGGCCACGGGAAGCAACTTCACGCTGAGCTTTCCCAATGCGATCTTGGCGCCTTTTGCTTCGTATCAATCCAAGCTTATGGTCCTGCGCGGCCTCAATTACCAATCGCCCGCAAACAACGCTCCGTCGGGTCACAACTCCGCTGCTGCACAGTGGACCGGTGGGCTTTGCGATTTCTCGGGAGCTTGGCCCACGACCAACGCCAAATCCATCGAGCACTATCTTTCGGGCCGAATGAAGGCCAACGGGCAGTTTCAACCCCTGACCCTAGGTGTTTGTCCGTATGCATACTCGCAGGACCAGCCTGTTTCATGGAGCGGTGGCGGCGCTGGCATTCACGCCAACGGAAATCCTGCGAACGTTTTTCAAACGCTTTTCGGTAATTTCCAAGGCGGCGGAACCACGGCCGCTCAGCAGACGATGACGCGCAGACAGAGCATGCTCTCGTTTATGCAATCGGATCTGAACAGCCTCATGAGCCGACTTGCTGGACCTGAGCAACAAAAGCTTCAGCAGCATGCTGCGACCTTATCTAACCTTCAAGCTCAGTTCGCGGCAGCTGGAGCAGGGGGCTCCTCTTGCTCTCCTCCTGCGGCGCCTCAGGCGAACACCACTCCATGGAACTTTCCGCAGATGCAGACGGACTCCAATAACTTCGCAACGCTCATCGTCGAAGCGTTTGCCTGCGATCTGACTCGCTTCGCAGGTTTGACCTTCTTGTTTCCTTGCCAGGATCCCGCTGCAGTCGCGGGAATGCCAGGCCTCACCAACTTCGCTTCTGTTAGCTCCGACTTCCATGCGTATACGCACGCCACGACCTCGCAGGCGTCCAATCCTGTGGATATTCGCATGAGCCAGTTCCACACTTATTGGTCCACGCAAATTGCCGCCCTCATGGGCAAGTTGGCTGCGATCGACGATCCTTTGAGTCCTGGGCAAAAGCTCTTGGATAACACCCTCATCGTGTGGACGATGGAGCATGGGATTACGCGAACGAACTCCAATGACTCCCACCAGTATGTGGATGCGCCCATTATCCTGGCGGGTGGCGTCGGTGGAATGTTCACCATGGGCCGAATCTTCGAAGCGACTCCACGCGTGAACGGCGGCTATGCAGGCGTACCTCACAATGCGCTCCTTGCGGCGATCGTCAATGCGTTTGAAGTCAACCAGCAGCGTTACAACGCCGCGTATACCCCGCTGATTCTCAATCAGTATGGGGACTTTGCGGCGACGCCACTTTCGCTCTAAGTACGCACTGAACGCTCACGGTTTCATAGAGCGAGTCGCCTCGCCCATGGGTTGAGGCGTTAAAGTAGCGCATCAAACCTAAGACCTCGGGAATCTTTCATCCCGCATAAAGAACGAGATCGCATAATCATTGTCGCACCCGTTGTTGCCGCTATAGGTAGCCATCTCGCCCAGGGTTTCCACGATCTCGTCGTCGCTTGAATCAAGGTTGGAAGCGGGCGCCCCAAGATCTAAATGAAAGCTCCGCGCCGCACCCTGCCCTCCATCTGAAGTGCAATCTAAAGAGGGGAGTTCCCCCGCTAGGGCTACCCCGCTGACAAAAACTAAGTTCACTAAAACAGCTTTCATTCGAATCTCCTTTTGCTGCGCGCGTGTATCCAGCTTCGGCATAGGAAGATCAAATGAGTGAGCAACCGACTCAAGGCCGATTGGCGAAACGATTCGCTTACTGAGTTGGCTCTGAATAGGTACTCAACCTGGTTTGAGGAAGCGAATCGTTTCGTGAAGTGCCCCTGACTCCACAAAAAGCACCATCCGATTTACATAATATTTCTTATCGGACCTTAGTAGGTCCCAAAGCAGGCTTGAGAACTTCAAGCTTCTCCGCCTCTGATCTACGCATCAGGAGCGTTTCGCAGAGCTCAGGCGTTGGTCCGTACACTACTCGCTTAATCCATGCACCGATATTGAATCTCTCGTCCCAAATCACTTTGCCAAAGCCTATGGCACCCAACACGTAGTAGATGTTGTCGGCCCAAGGCGCGATTCCGTATGCGTGCATGGCTTTAGGAATAATGTAAGCGCTGCTCAGAGCTGCATCATAAGCGAGCCATTTCCGCAGAGTCCACTGCCCCTGAGATTGTTTTACTGTTCCGTTCTCACGAATTTCTGGCCTTTTGCCGCGGATCGGATCTTCAATCGTCGTTCGCGCAAAGATACCGATAACCGAGTTCCATAAACTAATTCCGAACCTATATCCCGAAAGCAGGGCATCAGTCCCGAATGCGGCGGCGGTCACGCAGGCATTAAAAAATAGAGACCGAGCCGCATTGGAGCCGAACTTTCCGAAACGCGACTCCGTGGCAACGAACTTTCCTTTGCCATCACGCTTCACGACTTTCGAAAGAGTCATCACCTTACTAAAATAAGGGCTGTAGACGTATCCCCATGTGAGCGCTGCAATCGCCAATCCTGCTCGAACTGCAGGTCCGATAGCGGTCGGATCCGATAGATAAAACGTGAATGCTACTGTTGCACCCGACAGCGCCGCTCCTACGGATGCCATGACAGCTTGGGCGGGTCGTATGGTCTTAGGAATCTTGAATCGAAACCATTCTGTAAATCCTTTGGGTAATCCAAAAAGCTTCATGAACTGCAGCGATATTCGTTCGTAATGCGCTTTGATTCCTTCGACTTTTGCGTGTTCTTCACCTGTCGGATCATAGTCCAGATGAATCCCTTCGAGCGCCTGCTTTTCCGCGGCCGCAATCGTTTGTCGCATTTCTTCCTCAGTGATTTGAATGAGCGGCTCCATTGGGATGTTGGAGTTTTCCAGATGCATCATTACCCATTTGAGGTTTTCGGGAAGTTCGTTGCCGACGTGGACAATGACCCAAGGATCCAGGTCTCGAATATCGAGTTTTCTTTTCCGAGCGGCCTTTGTTCCTGCCGAAGCTCGTTCTCCATCGCGCTCACAAGCGCTTTGCCAAAGGTGTGCGAATCCCGGTCTCCATAAATGTTGAGGGCCGGACTGTCAGGCCTTCTTCGGCTTCTGGCCCGGCAAAGCTAGGCGCACTGAAGCCTACAAGCAACGTCCAGGCAGCGAAGATAGGCAGGCTCCGCACGAAATTCATGCGGTCGACCTCTTAACACAAAGAAAAATCATTTAAATCAACTAATGGGGAATCAAATTTCGAAGTGAAATTAGGTACTTATTTGGACTCAGGTCCTGTTCCCAGTAAGCCTGCGCACGAGGGCTTGGGCATGTACCTCAATAGGAGCTTGGCCATATGAAGAGCTCCAAAGTTATCCCTCCCCGGCACGAGCTCGACCTTTACTTCAGGCTGTTCGGCCAAGATCTCAAGCGCGCGTCTGCGGTTGCCCTTGAGGTCATGATAAGCATCGATGTAATCGAGCACCTGCTTGAAATTCAGGTCCCAATTGAGGTTAGTCGCTAGATGATGAGGCACTAGCGGCCAGTGCACGAGTTGGTCCCACCCTGGAACATTCAGTCGCGGGATCTCGACTCCATGCTTGCGGTAGTACTCACGCGTCGCTTCGGTAGGTGCAAGCAGCTCATGGTCCACGGCGATGATCTTCAGGACGCTGCCCGTGCCCTGAACAATGAAGTTTCCAGGATTCGCGAAGTCGACCACCACCCCATAATCAAAAAGCATTTTCTGCGCGTGCTTTTGCAATTCGGCGAGTTTTTCCCAAAGCGCCTTCTTGTCGTAACTCTCATGCAAGCGATCGCCAGGCGTGCGCTCAGATGCTAGGATTTTATCAAGCGGAGTGCCCGAAATATAAGCTCTGCGATACGCTAAGTGGTCCGAAGAAACGAGGCTTGGAATATCCAAACCCGCGGGATCGTAGGCGCGCCACAAAACGCTGCCTTGAATCTCGCGTCTGAGGTGCCCTACTTTCTTGAGCGACTCCCAAACGATGAGCTGCCAAACAGGCGGAGAAAAGTTCTCGCCCAAAATGGTGCTTAAGAAAGGCTTCCACTTCGAATTGAACGCGGGATCCTTCATCGAAAGGTGCGAGAACTTGTAGGACTGCCCATCTTTTGCGCCGACGAGCGCGATGCCGTTGAATCCCATTCCCAGCAATCGCGTGTTGCTCGCGCGAACGCGTTCAGCGAATTCGGCTTCCGAAACGATCTCGGCTTGCCTCACCTCTTCGAGGACCCAATTGTGATTTCGGTCCTCCATATATTGCTTGAGCTCGGCTGGAACTAAGGTTCGTTCCCACGCCTCGCCGCCAGGAGCGGCCCAAGCCAAAGATGTGATGAAAAATGAAAGTAGTCCAAGCCTCGTGAAAACTCCCCGTGCTCGCCGACGACTCCCGCCAAAGTCTCCGCGCTGTTTCCCGTGCATGCGCTGTAACCTAGTGATAACGCATCGTGTTAATCAAGAATCAAAGAATTTATTTTTCCCCAAAATAAAGTATACGATCGAGGTGATAAGGAATTGTAACTTATTGTAATAATTATATTTTTCGGCTCAAAACATTTTCTTCTTTTTCTCTTTGCAAACTCCTTTTTTTTTCAATATGACCTGTCCTTTACGGCTCAAAAACCCACCATAAAGATCAACTTTTTTTAGTGTTCAAGTGCTCCCGTTTCATGTAAGACCGCGCCGACATTCAACTACCTCAATGGAGGATGACTCGGGGATGGCGATCCAGCGATACCCAACCGCTGATAGATCAGTCAGTGATAGCCCCCGACACTTCGCAAGAAGTGTTGCGGCATCGCTTATCCTTATATCGTCTACTCTAAATGCTTGGGCAGGCGACCCCTGCCCCTCAAGACCCCAGCTAACCCCCCTTTGCCTCAAAGTCTTAGGCAATGCCAAAACCCCGGCTCAGATCGAATACGATCGTCAGCTGATGACCCAGATGGTGGGACCCCCAAGCAGAAATCGTCGCAAAAGACTGTGACAAACAGCAAAGGTCGTGGCGTTTGGGTCTTCATTCGAAACGGCCATGAATCACTTCGATCCTAGGACGACCGACGCGCTGGATCTCATGAACGCTCTACGCGGCGAACCTGCCCCTGGGATCCTCGTGGCTGGAGGCGTGACAGGCTCGCTTGCTCGCCTCGCCTACTCTCACGAAGCCAACGATTCGGACTTCTGAGACGCTTCTCATCGCCCATCAGGACAAAGGCAATCTTCAATCCTTATATGAACCAACGAGCCCTGAAATCATTCGAATGGCTCAGTATCTCAAGAGTCATATCGATCGCGTTCTGAGGGATCACCCGGACTATCGCTTCATCGAGCTCAAAGCGGGTGAATATCTCAATGAGATGGACCCTAAGCGCCCCGGCGAAAAGCGCGGGATCAAATGGTGGCTCAAAGATATCCGCGCGGGCGTGCTGGAGTTTACGGACGGCGGCGTGAAACGCAGGATCACCCTCGAAGAAGCGCTCGCCGAAAAGGGCCGCATCAAGGCTGATTGGGCGGTTCCAGATTTGAGCCAACGCAATCCGATCCAAGATTCCTATTCCGAAGCGTCCGTTCTTTACCGACTTGGTCTTAAGATTCGAAACAACCAAACGCGACTTCGCGGAGCAGAGGATCCTGAGGGCTTGCGCGAAGCCCTGCCTGTACGTCCAACGGCCCTGACCATGGCTTATGAGGATGAGGCTTCCGACGACTTCAGAATCATGCTCGAAGCCAGCTTATCTGCTCTGTCGATGCCCAAAGAGCGCGTGCATCAGGTTCTGCTTCAAGCCGTGAACCAGGCCAATATGGATGAGACCCTGGCCAAGGGCGTGAAGCGCGCGGGACCTCTCAATCAATTTTGGGATAGAGATGGCCAAAACGAAGTGTTTGGGCAGGATTTCAGCATCTATGTCCAAAAGGTCATCAATGACCATCCGGAGCTTGCGGAACTTTCAACGCGAGCAAAGGATCCGCAGGATCTTGGTCGAGTGACTGAAGAGCAATTGCGTATCGTCTTGCGCGACGATCAGGTACTCACGCTTAGCAAGCTCAAGTCCAATGCCGAAGTGCTCATTTCCCTTAAGGAGCATGAACAGACCTTGCCTAACGCCGATCAAGAGAACATCTGGTTGGATCGTGCTCAAAGGTATCTGCTAAAAGAT
>JBGAWT010000170.1:0-7207 GCA_044227445.1 Bdellovibrionia bacterium
ACCCACGATCGCTGAACCAAAGACGTACTGAGTTCCAATCTCCAGAAGGTCGGCTGCGTTCATCACGCCGCAGGCCATCGGAAAAAACACGATCAGAAAGAGCTTAAATCCAATGAACTCATCGGGCGTAAATTCCTCTTTGAGGCCGCCTGAGATGAGCTTGCGACGGTACTTGGTGCGAGATTTGTCCCAGAACTTTCGGCCACGCACAAAAGTGGGGACGAAATATTGGGAGAAAAACGGCCTCGTCCATTTGACGAACTGGTTGCTGTTCTTTCGGTTGCGCGTGTCATCCAGGTTCTCCGACGCAGCGCGCACGTCTTCTTCGCGCACGACCATGCGCGCAAAGACGAATGCAGCCGCTGCAATCAAAGCGTAGGCGGCGTAGAGCACGAATTCGCCGCGCCCCAAAAGCCCTAATCGCTCAATCAACCCAACCATAAGAGATGAGACACCTTTCCAACCCTGCTTTTCGGAATAGGGCGCTCGAAACTGAAGTCTATCTGAGACTCAGACACTGGCTTTTGACACTGCTGGGTAGGGTGATTCATACTCAGATTTCATGTCTCTTCTTCGATTCGCAAGCGTAGGCTTTTTGATTCTGACCTCGGTGGGCGCGTGGGCGCAAAATGCGGCAACCGCTCCGACAGCTCCAGCCGCTGCTCCCGCACACCAAGCTCCGGCTCAGGCCCCGGCCACTGCGGCAAAACCCGCGACCGCTGCTCCTACTGCTGCTACCGCTGCACAGCCAGCCAAGGCCGCTCCCGCTAAAGCGCAAGCCCCCGCGCCTCAGGCTCCAGGCAAGATCATCTACAACGCTTGGTTCACCGTCACGCGCGAGGGCAAGTATCGCATCCAGTTTTACAACGATAAGCTTGAGATCCGCTCTGGGCGCTTGTTCTTCAGCAATCACCTCTGGAAAAAAGAGGACGATTTCATCAACGAGGAATCCATCGGTGCCTACGCCGAAAACAACGCGGATCTCACGCCCGTGTATTTCAACTTCCGCACGCTGTATCGCACCAACGAGACGATCATCGACGGCACGTTTCAGAGCTATCCCAACTCGCCCACGGCTCGTCAGCTGACGATCAAAGCCCGCAAGAATGGCTCCGCGCTACCTGAAGCCAAAAAGACTTTGGCTGCTACCGCATCGCTCTCGACATTTTTCTCCATGTGGGTGGCGCGCAAGCTCCCCACCTGGAAGCCCGGGCAAGTCATCGGGTTTTCGTCGGTGCTTGAGAATGATCTAGACGGAGGCTTTCAGCCCGTAGGCGGCAACGCACGATTGGATCCGCCGGATGAATTCGCCAAAAAAGTAGGTGCTTCCAAGCTCAGCTTGAACTTCGGCGGTCAACCTTCGTACTGGTGGGTGGATAAGCAAGGTGTTCCGTTCCGAATCGAATTTCCTTCGATCCAAACAGTGGTCAATCGCTCCACCGAAAAAGAAGCCCAAGCGTTTTTGCAGTAACCGAAGCGGCGTTGACTCGCCTCCCTTCTCCCCATATCTCTTAAAGGTGCGCAAGCTCCTAGGGCTCCTCACCGCTTCCTTCCTACTCTCTCGCGTTTGGATCCGCCTGCTGCCCGGAAATCCAGCTGAGATGCTTTTGGCGGAGACCTCCACTGCGCTCTCACTGGAGCAGCTCGAAAAGCAATTTCGCCTGGATCAAGGCATCCTAGCGAGCCTTCCGGTGCGCACGTGGGACTTCATCAGTCTCAACTGGGGCCGCTCACTTTACACGCAAGAACCGGTCACCTCACTGGTAGGCCGCCGCCTGATCCATTCGCTTGAGTTAGTCGCAAGCGTGCTTCCGTTGTCTGTCTTGCTGGGCATTGCCTTGGGGTGTTTCTTGGCCACGCAAGACCCTCAGTCACGCCGCTACCGCTGGATGCACCGAGGGCTTGCGCTTTTCGCCAGCACGCCTCTGTTCTGGCTGGGCTCGATCGTTCTGCTCGCGCTGGCCATCTGGCTGCGCTCCCTGCCGCTTGAGGGCGGGCTAGGAGGCCCCCTTCTAAGCCTAATGCTCCCTACGGCAGCTCTCTGGGCGCGGCTCTCGGAGCGCGAGCTGAGGCTCTATCTTCCGCGAAGTTCGGTTCTGGGTGCCCAGGCGCGCGGCGTAACCCGCGGTCGAGCGATCGTGCTCAACGGATTCCTTCCTGTGGCAGGCCCGTTGATGGCTTTTTTCGGAAATCAATTTGGCGCGTGGGTGGGCGGACTTTTTGTCGTTGAGACTCTCTTTGGCTGGCAGGGCATCGGTAGCCTGATGATCGAGTCCGTTTCGCGCCGAGACTACCCAGTGCTCGAAAACGGCCTGTTCTTCGTCTCGGCTCTGGCAATCTCAGCAAACGCATTGGGTGCGACCGCGCAGAGCTTTTGGAACCGAAGGTCGTTTTCCCGAACCGGAGGTGGAAGTTGAATTTTGATTTCTCCCAAATCCTGCTCGCTCCATCCTTCTCCCATCCCCTGGGCACGGACCCCTTTGGAAGAGATGTTTTACGACTTTTGTTTTCAACCGGGTTGAGCTCCTTGGCCTTCGCCACATTGCTAGGACTCGCCATCGCGCTCTTGAGCTGGAGCTACGCTTTGGGGGCGCTTTTTTTTCCGAAACCCTTGAGGCGAATGCTTGAGGCCCTGCTTGATCTGCTTTTGGGCTTTCCGGGCATCCTCCTTTCAATATCGGTAGCCGCGATCCTGGGCTCGTCGATTCAGACTCTCGTGCTTGCTCTCGGGCTAGGGGCTTTCCCAGGCTGGGCACGCCTCGCCCTAGCCAAAGCCAGGGAGCTTGCAGCATCCCCTGCGTTCGAAGCAGCACGTGCTACGGGAGCGAGCGTCCCGAGACTCGCGTTTTGGCATGTCGGCCGCTCCGTGGCACCGCTGCTTGCCGTCAAGTTCCCGTCGCTCGTCGTCTCTTTGCTCATCGCTGAGGCTTCTTTGAGCTTTCTAGGAATCGGAGCACCGCTGGGAACCGAAACCTGGGGCACGCTGCTTCACGCAGGGCGTGAGTATCTGATCGAAGCCCCATGGATCGCGTTAGGCGGAGGAATCCCGCTCATGCTCGCCTCGCTCGCGATCGGCGAGGTTTCTGATACACTTGTTTTATCGTGGCCTCGGAGATCCAAAGCGCAAAAGAAGTCCTAGGCGAGCTATTCATTCTGGGCGTACAGGGGCTGGAGTTGCAGTCCTCCTCCGCCGATTTCTTGAAGAACGCGGGCATTGGCGGCGTCATCTTCTTTTCGCACAACTACGAATCTCCCGCCCAACTGGCCGAACTATCACGCTCCGTTCAGCTCAACCGCCCCTCCGGAGCGCTCCCACTTTGGATCAGCGCGGACCAGGAGGGCGGCAGGGTTCAACGTTTTAGGCAGGGCTTCACCAAGATCCCTGAGGCCGCAGCCTGGGCAGCCGCAGGATCCTCGCAACTCATTTTCGAGATGAGCGAGGTCGTGGCCAAGGAACTTCGCGCCGTAGGAGTGAACGTCAACTACGCGCCGGTTGCCGACATTAACACCAATCCAAAAAATCCCGTGATCGGGCCACGGGCATTTGGAACGGACGCCGAAGAAGTCGCCAAGGCGGTCACGGCTTTCGTGCGAGGGCACGTCACCCAAGGTGTGCAACCCTGCGTGAAACATTTTCCTGGCCACGGCGATACGGCGACGGACTCGCATTTCTCGCTACCTAAGATCACCGCCAAGCTCGAGCAGCTCCAGCGACGCGAACTCAAGCCATTTCTCAAAGCCTTCAAGTCTCGATGCAACTGGGTGATGACTGCGCACATCTTATGCAAAGAGATCGACGCGGAGTTCCCAGCGACGCTTTCGCGCAAGATCCTCCAAGACCTGCTTCGCAAGGACATGCGCTTTACCGGCCTGATCGTCAGCGACGACATGATCATGAAAGCGGTGACTGATCACTACGGCGAGGAGCTTCCTGTGCTGGCGATCGAAGCGGGCTGCGATCTTCTGTGTTACCGAAACGAAGGCGCAGCAAGGACCGCTTACGAGACCTGCCTCAAAGCTCTGGAGTCCGGAAAGCTTTCGAGCGCCCGAGTGCTCGAGTCCGCAGATCGCGCGCGCAAGGCTAAGGCCGAGCAAATCGCAGATCTTCCGCTCCCTGAAGCATCCCAAGTAGGGCGCGTCGTCGGGATTCCTGAGCACCAGGAGATTTTCGCTAAACTCGGTTCTTAGTGGCTCAAGGCGTGTTGCCGAGCCGTCCCTTGCAATCGAGATACTTCTTAATGGACTCCGAGAGATCTTGCGTCTGATGCTCGGTCTTCACGACCGTTACTCCTTGAGGAACCTTGAACTCGGCACCCGAACGAGGAACGACGGCGAAGCTCAAATTGTCCGTCCCTTGGAGGAGGTTGTAGTTCTTCTCAAACACGTTCTCGCCAAAAATGGCGATCAGCGGCGTGGTGTGCTCGTTGGCGATCTGAACAACAAACCGCGAAAGCTTGCCGCCAGCCGGTGCGTTAGGAAGCACCACGACCTGAGTTCCGATCTCCGCTGCGACGAGCTTCAGCATCTCAGTACGATCCGACGGAGAGAAAACCAAAGGTTTGGACGAGGACTCCAGAGCCGAAACATACAGCACGTCGAGATTCAGCTGTTTGAGAGCTTGGAGCATCACTTCTTTCTGGCCCAGGCTCGGAGGGTCAAAAGATCCATAGTACAGGCCCGCTTTCTTAGGCGACCTCAGCCTCTTGCTGGGTTGCGAGTAGCCCAGAATGCGCTCGGCGATGGGACGCAACACGAACTGATCATCGACCGAGACTTTCTTTTGCTCGATGATGGAGCGGATAAATTTGTCGTTCTGAGCTTCGCGCGATTGGCCCGCCTTGAACTTAGGTACCGTGATCCCATTGAGATCAAACTTCCCCAGCGTTTCGGCCACGAGATCAGCGTAGAATTTCTGGAAGCGACTGCGAAACGTCGTCTCTTCCAGGCTCAAGCGCTCCTGCGGGATGGGTCGATAAAACCCGCGGTCATTAATGAAGCCCATGACGTTCGAAGACAGGACGTGACTGGCGTCCTTTCCCTTCGCGATGAGGTCGCGCGCCAAGCTCGACGAAAGGCCGTCGGCTACGACCTTAACCGGATGGACCACCGGAACGTACTGAGCTGTCACGGACTCAAGAGTGATCTCGGGGCGCTCGACTTTAATGAAGTCGAAGTTCTCGATGCCGTTAAAAATCTTGAAGTTCTTATCGTAGGTATCGTCACCGAAGATACCGATGATCTTTCCTTCGTGCTTGCGGTTGAGGTACCAGGCAAACGGTTGCCTGCCTTCGATCGGCTCACGCAAAATCTCCACGCGATCGCCGTACTCCGCAAAAAGCAGCTTGAGCATCTGCACGCGCTCTTCGACCGAGGTGTTGAAGTCTTTGTCCGTGTTGTGATTGACCGTGATGTAGAGCTTTTGGAAATCAAAGCGATCGAGGCATTCCACCGCGACAGCTTTGTGGCCTAAGGTCGGCGGATCAAAAGACCCGATGTAATAACCGACGTCAGAAGAAGCGGCTTGAGCTGATGCCGCTAAGCAAAGAACCAGACCTAGGATCAGAGAGGAAATACGCCGTTCAAACATGGCGGGGTCTTAGCAATAAATGTGTACTGTTTCAATCAGGAACTAATGACCCTAAAATCCCGCAAATTCCCTGTGTAATCCAAACACCGTACGAAGCTCATCCGAAACCTCGCCTAAAGTCGCTCCTGCTTTCACGGCTGCCAGGATCCGTTCTTGAACATTGGACGATCCCTGAGCGCCGTCTCGAAGCGCTCTAAGTGCAGCCTTTGCAGCACCTGCATCGCGCTTGGATTTAAAAGCCCGGATTCTCTCCACGGCCGCGCGCTCTACCTCAGGCGATACGCGCAGCAACTTCTTGGGCGACTCAGCCTTGCTGCTCGCGTAGCAATTGACACCCACGACCTGAATGTCGCCGGAGTCGATGCGTTTTTGGTCCGTGTAAGCCGAGTTCGAGATCTCCGTCTGCATGAAACCCGACTCGATGCACTTGATCGTTCCACCTAGCTGATCGATGCGGTCTAAGTATTCCCAAACTCGTTTCTCGAGCTCAGCGGTCAGGCTCTCGACAAACCAACTGCCGCCCAATGGATCAACGACCGCGCGCACTCCGCTCTCTGAAGCGATCACCTGCTGCGTGCGTAAGGCGAGCTGCGCCGTTTCTTCGGTGGGAAGCGCAAGCGCCTCGTCCAGCGAGTTGGTGTGAAGCGATTGGGTCCCGCCCAAAACGGCGGCCAAAGCCTGAAGCGTCACGCGAACGACATTGTTGTCGGGTTGCTGGGCGGTGAGGGTCGATCCGGCGGTCTGCGAATGAAAGCGCAGCATGCAGCTCCTCGGATCGCGGGCTTTGAAACGCTCCTTCATGATGCGAGCCCAGATTTTTCGAGCGGCCCGAAACTTGGCGACTTCTTCAAAAAAATCGTTGTGCACGTTGAAGAAAAACGAAAGCTGGCCTGCGAACGTATCAACAGGCAGGCCCTTTTTGACCGCCGCATCGACGTAAGCGATCGCGTTGGCAAACGTAAACGCCAGCTCTTGAACGGCCGTCGAGCCCGCCTCTCGAATGTGGTAGCCGCTGATGCTGATCGGGTTCCACTTAGGCGTGTGCTTGGCGCACCATTCAAAAAGATCGGTCGCTAATCGAAGCGAGCCTTCAGGCGGGTAGATGTAGTTGCCGCGTGCGACGTATTCTTTCAAAACGTCGTTTTGCGCCGTACCGCGCAGCTCGCTCACAGGAACGCCGTTTTCTTCGGCCACGGCGACATACAGCGCGACCAAAATACCGGCCGTCGCGTTGATAGTTACAGAAGTTGAAACCTTGGCTTGATCGATTCCCTTAAAGAGCGTGCGCATGTCATCCAGACAAGCGATCGACACGCCCACCTTGCCCACTTCGCCTTTGGATCTCACGTGATCAGGATCAAGTCCCAGTTGAGTCGGGAGGTCAAAAGCGACGGACAAGCCCATCGTCCCTTGCGACAAGAGGTAGTGATAGCGCTTGTTGCTCTCTTCAGCGGTGCCAAAGCCCGCGTACTGGCGCATCGTCCAAAGACGCCCGCGGTACATGTCCTTTTGAACACCTCGGACAAAGGGCGCCTGTCCTGGCTCGCCTAAGCTCTCGCGCGAGGCTTCGGAGTCCCAATAGGTTTCTTTGAGCGGAATACCCGAACGGGTCTGAAAGTG